>DATBIJ010000288.1:0-11853 GCA_036557025.1 Thermoanaerobaculia bacterium
GGACCGGGGCGGGCCGCGACGTCGGGACCGCCACGGCGGGGGCGGCCGTCGGCATCGCGGCGCGGGCGGCGGTCGGCATCGCGACGGCGGACGGAAGCTCGGTTGCGGCGACGGGCGCCGCCACCTCGGTCGGCGCCGGCAGCGCGGCCGTCGTCGGAGGCGGCACCTGGCGGGAGCGCCACCAGAGGATTGCGCCGATGACGGCCGCGAGCAGCAGGATCAGGCCCAGCAGCGTCGGACCGATTCCGCGGCGGCGCGCTTCGGGCTCGGCGGCCACGGGGCCCGGCCCGTCGTCGATGCGAATCCCTCCCGCCCCCGCATCGGGCGGCTCCAGATCCCACGAGGGCGCCACCTCGACCTCGACCTCATCGGGGGGCGGCGGGGGCTCGTCGACTTCTCGGTACGCGGATCGCGCGATCTCCTCGTCGAAGCGGTCGTTGGTGCGGAAGCGCTCCTCCGCGGCCGCGGCGAGGCGCTCGATCTCGAAGCGATCGGGCTCGGGCAGCCGCGGCTCTGACTCGAAGCGCTCCTCGACCCGCGGGGGCGTCGGCGGAGCCTCGAACGCCGGCGGCGTCTCGAGCTCCTCGTCGCGTCGGATCTGGACGGTGGCCGCCGAGCCCTCCGGCTCCATGAGCTCCTCGGGCGTCGGCTCGGGCAGCGCGGCGACGATGCCCCGCGGGCCCGACTTGACCGTGCGCGCGAGGCCCAGGACCGCGAGCGCCGCCAGCAGCTTTCGAACGGCGAACTCGTCGGCCGGTGCCTGCCTCGCGATGTCCGCGACCGACGTGCTCCCGTCGATCAGGCGAACGACCGACTCGGCGTCGGCGGTGAGGCCGAAGCTGGAGAACTCCTGCTCGAAGGTCGGCGAGCGTTGCAGGGGCATGTTCTCGTCGCCGAGAGCGTCGCGCACGAGATCCTCGTCGCGGGATCGCAGGAACAGCTCGAGCAGCAGTCGCGGGACCGGAAGATGGAACTCCGAAGGCTCCGGCGAGAACTCCCGATCGAAACGGTAGCGCCCGTCGGGCCAGGACAGCAGGTCGGTCAGGACCTCGATGGCCCGGATCTTCTCGCCCCAACGCCACTCCCGCTTGGTCAGGATTCCGGCCTGCAGCGCCGCGAGGGCCGGCGGCAAGCCGCCGGGCGTGGCCAGACGCTCGAGCGACGAAGCGTCCAGCTTGCCCGCCCGCACGAGCACGGCGGCGGCGTCGAAGCGCGGATCGGTCGTGGAGACGGCGACGACGTCTCCCTCGCGCAGGTCGAAGGCCACCGATACCCCGGCGCGCGAGAAGTCCAGCCGCCCGGACTCCTGGCCGCGCCATAGCGACACGAAAGCGGGAAGCAGGTCGACCTCGCGCAGCAACCCTTCGGAACCGAAGACGCTCTTCATGCGGTTCTCGCCCTCCCCTGCTCCAGATACTCCCGCACCGCCCGCGCGGCGGCGGGGCCCACGGTCCTGGCGATCTCGTCGGGAGGCGCGCTCGCGAGCCCCGAGAGAGAGCCGAATCGGGTCAGAAGCCGGCGCGCGCGCACCGGACCGACGCCCGGGATGTCGGTCAGGCTCGTCTCGCGCATCCGACGCGCGCGGCGGCCCCGATGGCGGGTCACCGCGAATCGGTGAGCCTCGTCCCGAACGCGCTGCAGAAGTCTCAGGGCCGGGTCGCGCCGGGAGAGCCGGACCGGCTCGGATTTCTCCGCCAGCCAGATCTCCTCCTGTTTCTTCGCGAGACCCAGCACGGGAAGGGAGAGGTCGAGCCGGTCGAGCGCCGCGAGCGCCGCCTGGAGCTGCCCCCTCCCGCCGTCGACGATCACGAGATCGGGCATCTCCACCCCCTCGTCGCGGAGCCGGCGGTAGCGGCGGTCGACCGCTTCCGCCATGCTGCGGAAGTCATCCGGCGAGAGCAGCTCCTGGGAGGCGATCCCGAAGAGACGGTAGTCCGAGCGCTTCGGCCGTCCGTCCTCGAACACGACGAGCGAGGCGACGCTGTCGGTCCCCTGCAAGTGGGAGATGTCGAACGCCTCGATCCTCCGCGGCGGAATCGCGAGATCCGCGACCCGCGCCAGCCTCTCGAGGGCGAGCGCCTCCTCCCCTCCGGAGCGGCGGAACCGCACCCGATGGCGCTCCTGGGCGTTGGCGCCGGCGAGCTCCGTTCGGTCTCGGGCCGCCCCGCGCATCGGGACGCGGACCGTCACCGCGGCGCCTCGGCGCGTGCGGAGGAATTCCTCGAGCAAGTCGGCGTCGGGAACCTCCACCGGGAGATGGACGGCGTCGGGCAGGAACGGGTTCACGTCGTAGAACTGTGGGAGGAACGCCGCGAGGAACTCCTCGGGGGCCACCGTCTGCGACTTCTCGAAGAAGAACTCGCGCCGGTCCTGGACGACACCGCCGCGAACGACCAGAACGCAGACGGCGACGTCGCCGCCCGCCTCGAAGAACCCGAAGGCGTCGACGCTCTCCCCGCGCAGGGACTGGACGACCTGCCGCTCGGCGACTTCCTCGACCGTGCGCAGGGCGTCCCGGTACGCGGCCGCCCGCTCGAACTGCAGCGCCTCGGAGGCCTCCCGCATCTTTTCCTCGAGGCGGGGCATCAGCTCCCGGTTGCGTCCCTGCAGGAAGAGCACGACGTCGCGGACGGCCTCCGCATAGGCTTCCGGCGTCGTCAGGCCGGCGACGCAGGGACCCAGGCAGGCCTGCATGTCGTAGTAGAGGCAGGGCCGGGGCAGCTTCCCGTCGATCTCGATCGTGCAGGTGCGGATCTGAAAGTGCCGCGTGATCATCCGCATGATCCGCCGTGCGAGCCCTCCCCAGAAGGGACCGAAATAGGAGTGGCCGTCGTCCTGCACGCGGCGCGTCACCAGGGCGCGCGGCCAGGGCTCGCCCGTCGTGACCTTGATGTAGGGGTAGGTCTTGTCGTCGCGGAGGCAGACGTTGTAGCGGGGGCGATGCTTCTTGATCAGGGAGTTCTCGAGCAGCAGCGCCTCGAGGTCCGTGTTCGTCACGATCGTCTCGATGTCCTTGTAGGCGCCGAGCAGGGCGGCCGTCTTGGTATCGAGGTCCTTGCGGAAATAGGAAGCGACCCGTTTGCGGATCGAGCGGGCCTTTCCCACGTAGAGAAGGCGCCCTCTCGGCCCTCGGAACAGGTAGACGCCCGGACTGTCGGGCAGGCCCTCGGGGGGCCGGCGCTCCACGCTCACCGGGCCAGTCTAACGCCCGTGTAAAGGCTGACCGGGCAGGGGGATCCGTTGGCGCCCGGCCGGGCGGCGGGCCGGCTCAGACCCAGCCGCAGGACTTCGCGAACCCTGCCAGGATGAGCAGGGCCGCCAGGATCGCGCCGATCCAGACCGCGGTGCGGGACTTCGTCGGAAGCGGCTGGCGCGTGTAGAAGCCCGTCTGCCAGCGCTCGATCGCGCGACCGCAGTTTCCACACACCGCGTCGCTGGGTTTGACCGCGGCGTAGCAGTAGGGGCACTCGTTCATGGCGGCGACGGGATCATACCGCTACCGAAACACCGACAGCTCTCGCAAGGAGCGGATCTCGTCGCGCAGGGCCGCGGCGCGCTCGAACTCGAGGTCCTTCGCCGCCGCGCGCATCTGCTTCTCCAGCTCGACGATGCGGTTGCGGATCGACGCGGCATCGGGCAACTCGGGGCGGTTCTTCTCGATCGGGACGTCCCAGTAGTCGAGGTTCGAGAGCCGCACGAGCGGCGAATCGATCTGCTTGACGATCGAGGCCGGCTCGATGCCGTGCTCCTCGTTGTAGGCCTCCTGAATGCCGCGCCGCCGCGCGGTCTCCTCCATGGCCCGCCGCATCGAGTCGGTCACGGCGTCGGCGTAGAGGATCGCCCGACCATGCAGGTTGCGCGCGGCCCGACCCACCGTCTGGATCAGGGACGTCTCGCTTCGCAGGAAGCCCTCTTTGTCCGCGTCCAGGATCGCCACGACCGCCACCTCGGGCAAGTCCAGCCCCTCGCGGAGGAGGTTGATCCCGATCAGGCAGTCGAAGACGCCGCGCCGGAAATCGGTCAGGATCGCGATGCGATCCAGGGTCTCGATGTCCGAGTGGAGGTAGCGGCAGCGCACGCCCAGGTCCTGGAAGTAGTTCGTCAGCTCCTCCGCCATCCGCTTGGTCAGCGTCGTGACCAGCACGCGCTCGTTATTCGCCGCGGCCTCCCGCACGACCGCGAGCAGGTCGTCGACCTGCCCCTTGACCGGGCGGATCTCGATCTGCGGATCCAGAAGGCCGGTCGGGCGCAGGACCTGCTCGACGACCTCTCCCCCCGTCTTGCGCAGCTCCTCCGCCCCGGGCGTCGCCGAGACGTGGACGATCTGGGACAGGCGCGCCTCGAACTCGTCGTAGGTCAGCGGCCGGTTGTCGAGGGCCGACGGGAGGCGGAAGCCGTACTCGACGAGAACCTCTTTGCGGGAGCGGTCGCCGAAGTACATCCCCCGCACCTGCGGAAGGGTCACGTGGGACTCGTCGACCATGAGCAGGAAGTCCTTGGGGAAGTAGTCGAGCAGCGTCGGCGGCGGCTCCCCCGGCCGTCGGCCGGAGAGGTGGCGCGAGTAGTTCTCGATGCCGTTGCAGTAGCCGAGCTCCTTGATCATCTCGAGGTCGAACATCGTGCGTTGGTGGAGCCTCTGGGCTTCGAGCAGCTTCCCGGCCTCGTGCAGCTCGGCGAGGCGCTCCTCGAGCTCCGTCTTGATCGTGGCGATGGCCCGCTCGAGCGTCTCGCGCGGCGTCGCGTAGAAGGTCCGCGGGTACAGCGCCAGCCGCTCCACCTCCTGGATCGCGGTTCCGCGCAGCGGGTCCGTGCGGCGGATCTTCTCGATCTCGTCGCCGAAGTACTCGATCCGCACCGCGACGTCCTCGTAGGCCGGATGGATCTCGACGACGTCCCCGCGCACGCGGAAGGTACCGCGGGCCAGATCGAGGTTCGTCCGCTCGTACTGCATCTCGACGAGCTGAGAGAGCAACGCCGGTATCCCGGTGCGGTCCCCCACCTCGAGGTACGCGAGCATGTCGTAGTACGCCTCCGGGGCGCCGAGGCCGTAGATGCAGGAGACGGAGGCGACGACGATCACGTCGCGCCGCTCGAACAGCGCCTTGGAGGCCGAGAGGCGCAGCTTGTCGATCTCTTCGTTGCGAGAGGCGTCCTTCTCGATGTACGTGTCGGTTTGCGGAACGTAGGCTTCGGGCTGGTAGTAGTCGTAGTAGGAGACGAAGTATTCGACGGCGTTGCCGGGGAAGAAGCTTCGGAACTCCTGGTAGAGCTGCGCGGCGAGCGTCTTGTTGTGGGACAGGATCAGCGCGGGCCGGTTCACCGCCTCGATGACCTTCGCCATCGTGAAGGTCTTGCCCGAGCCCGTCACCCCGAGCAGGACCTGGTCGCGGCGGCCTTCCCGGAGACCGGCAACGAGCTTCTCGACGGCCCCCTTCTGGTCGCCCTGGACCTGGAAGTCCGAGACGAGGCGAAAGTCTCCGCCGGCGCGGCTCTGAGCCTCCTGGTAGCTCTCGGGCTTCCGGAGCGTGGAGGTGGGGGGAGGCCCGGAGCGGGATCCCGGACGCGGGCTCAAGGGGTCGCCGGGAGGGGCACGGCCGTGGGAAGTGTGGCGGGATCCCGCGAGCCTTTCGCCGCCTCCCGGAAGAACTCGGTCATTCGGTGGACCTTGTCTCGCGAGATCGGCTCTCCGCTGCGGATGCGGATGACCCGATTCAGATCCTGCAGACGCTCCTTGTCCACGCGCTTCTCCCTCAGGGCCGTGCGGAATTGCGTGTAGGCCTCGCGAAGCTCGCGCTTGTCCTCTTCGGTCACGTCCGGCGCGAAATTTGCCTCCACGGCGCTCATCATGATGTCGAACATCGTCTCGGGCCGCCGGCTGAAGTACAGGAACGCGGCGATGATGAGCAGGACCACCACGACGGCGGCCGCACCGCAGCCGATGACGCCCACCTTCCAGCAGCCTCCCTTCGGGGCGGAGTCGATGGGCGGCGGCAGAGGGACCGATTGCGGCGGCGTGCTCATGGCCGGAGTCTATCCAAGCCGCCGCGGCCCGGAGAAGGCGCGAAGGGCCCTTGACTCCGCTCCGGGGCGACCGCACCATCGAACCGTGCGCCGCGCGCTGCTGCTCTCGCTCCCCGTCCTGGCCGCGACGCTCCTGGGGGCCTTCGCCGGCTCCGCCGCCACGAGCCTGGTGCGGGTCCCGCGGGTCTCCGAGCTGGAGACCTATCGGCCCGACATCATCACGGAGATTCGCGGCAGCGACGGCTCGACGATCGCCCGCTATGCGATCGAGCGGCGGATCCTGGTCTCCCGTGCGGAGATCCCGGCGGTCCTTCGGCAGGCGCTGATCGCGACCGAGGACAAGAACTTCTTTCGGCACGGCGGCGTCGATCTCCCACGCACGGCGTCGGCCCTTCTCGCGAACCTGCGCGAGGGTCGGGCCGCCCAGGGCGGATCGACGCTGACGCAGCAGCTCGCGCGCGCGGTCTTCCTGAATCCCCGCAAGACGATCTCGCGCAAGGTCAACGAGGCCTTCGTCGCCTTCGAGATCGAGCGCCGCTATTCGAAGGATCAGATCCTGACGATGTACGCCAACCAGGTGTACTTCGGCCACGGCAACTACGGCGTCGAGGCGGCCTCGCGCTACTACTTCGGCCGCAGCGTGCGCGAGCTGCGCCTGGCGGAGGCCGCCCTGCTCGCCGGGATCGTCCAGCGACCCGAGGACCAGTCCCCCTTCCGCAATCCCGACCTCGCTCGCCAGCGGCGGCGCACCGCCCTTCGCCGGATGCAGGAGCAAGGCGACATCACCCCCGAGCAGCGCGGCGCCGCGGAGGCGGAGCCGCTGCCCACCGTGCCGCACCTGAAGGAGACGGTGATCGGGCCCTACTTCAGCGAGGAGATCCGCCGTTACCTCGAGCGGACCTACGGCGAGAAGGACCTCTACCGCCGCGGCCTGCGCGTGGAGTCGACGCTGGACCCGGAGCTGCAGGCCGCCGCCGACGAGGCCCTAGGCTGGGGCCTTCGCCAGCTCGCCCGCCGCAAGGGATGGCGGGGCGCGGCCCGAAACCTGCGCAAGGAGGGATACCAGGACCTCACCGCCTACGTGGATCCAGCCTGGGAGGGAGCACGGCTTGAGCCCAAGCAGGTCCTGCCGGGCGTCGTCGTCGATGTGGGCCGTTCGGGCGCGCGGGTGCGCATCGGATCACAGGAGCTCCCGCTGCCTCCCGCGGGCTATGCCTGGACGGGCGCGACGGACGCGGGGAAGATCCTCAAGCGCGGCGACCTGGTCAGCGTGACGATCACGAAAGCGAAGGACGGAAGCCTTTCGCTCGGGCTCGAGCAGGAGCCGGTCGAGCAGGGCGCCGTGCTGATCCTGGAAAACTCATCCGGGGCAATCCGCGCGATGACGGGCGGCTTCGACTGGAACTCCTCGAAGTTCAACCGCGCCGTCCAGGCCGTTCGGCAGGTCGGCTCGACCTTCAAGCCCTTCGTCTATCTCGCCGCGCTGGAGGCCGGTTACACGCCCGCCGACACGATCTTCGACGGACCCCTCTCGATCGTCTACGACCCGAAGAAGCCTCCCTACAGCCCCAACAACTACGACGGGACCTTTCACGGGATCGTGACTCTGCGACGGGCGCTCGAGAGCTCCTTCAACGCCGCGACGGTGAGCCTCTCGGAGGCCGTGGGACGCGGCAACGTCATCGAGGCCGCCCGGTCGCTCGGCATCCGTCAGAACCTCCAGCCCTGGCCTTCCATGGCGCTCGGGGCCTTCGAGGTCACGCTGATCGAGATGACGGCGGCCTACTCTGTCTTCGCCAACCAGGGGCTCTACTTCACGCCGTATCTGATCGAGCGCATCACCGACGCCGACGGGGACGTGCTCGAGCGCACGATGCCGGAGGCGCGCGAAGTCGCCAACCCGCAGTCCTGCTACCAGCTGTTGCAGCTCCTCAAGGGCGTGTGCCAGCGCGGGACCGCGGCGCGCACGGCCTCCCTGGGCCTGCCGAACATCGCCGGCAAGACCGGCACGACCAACGACTTCACCGATGGCTGGTTCGTCGGAATGACACCCCGCTACACGATCGGCGTCTGGGTCGGCAACGACAAGAAGACGACGCTCGGACCGAAGGCCGACGGCGCCCGCACGGCGCTGCCGCTCTGGATGCGGCTGGTGGAGAGCCTGAAGGAGCGGGGACGAATCGATCCCGCCGCGGACTTCGACGCGCCGCCCAACGTCGTCTTCACCGCGGTCGACTACGAGACCGGGCTGCGCGCCACGCCCGACAGCCCCAAGCCGATCCTCGAAGCATTCGTGACGGGATCGCAGCCGACCGAGGAATGGAGCGCGCGCTGGGACGAGGTGACCCGGCTGCCCTGGTCCCTGCAGAAGAGCTTCTACCTCCCCAAGACGGGAGAGGCTCCGGGCGCGGCCGAGGCACCCGTCGATCCCGTGGGGACGCCGACGCCGGCGCCCGTCCCGCGGTAGCGCGGTGAGGAAATCGGTGGCGCTCGGAGTGACGAGCGCAACGAGGGTTGCGGCGACAGCGATTGGCCGGCAGGCCAGACTCTCAGCCCAGAAAACAGGAAGCGCGGGCCCCGCTGGCTAGAATCTCTCGGCCGCCGTTCGCAAAGCGAATGCCTGCGGCCGAAAGTCAGGCCGGCAGCGTCGCGGCGACCAGCGGCGCCACTTCGACGTTGAGCACCGCGGTGACGTCTCGGTGCAGCTTGACGTGCACGGTGTGGGTGCCCAGGCGTTTGATGGGCTCCTCGAGCTCGATGCGGCGGCGGTCGACCTCGATGCCCTTCGCCGCGAGCGCGTCGGCGATCTCGGCGGGCGTCACCGAACCGTAGAGGTGTCCTTCCTCGCCGGCCTTCTTCGTCACCACGACGGTCAGGCCCTCCATCTTGCGGGAGACCTCCTCGGAGATCGACTTCTGGTGCAGCATCTTCTCTTCGTACTTCTTCTTGTCCTCGGAGAGCCGCCGCAGGTTCGCCGGGTTTGCCTCGAGAGCGAGGCCCTCCGGGATCAGGTAGTTGCGCGCGTATCCCTTCTTGACCTCCACGGTGGCACCGCGGTGGCCGAGTCCGCGAACTTCGTCCGCAAGGATGACCTTCATGACGTCCTCGTCGCTCCTTCTCCGATTCGGCGGAAATCCGCGTACCAGTCGAACAGGCCCAGCAGCGTCACCACGAAGCACATCGGCGGGTACGCCGCGAGGAGATACAGACCGACCCGGAGTGCCGCCACGCGGAACCACTTCCGGGCGAAGCCGCAGATGATAGAGAGGCCCGCCAGGAAATACAAGGCCGCCAGAGGAGGCATTAAGTTGCCTGCGACGAGTCGGATAGGCCCGGACGTCAGGGCCGCCGCCGCCCCCGCCAGCACGAATGCGACGGCGCAAACGGCGGGCAGGCGGAGTCGCTCGAAGCGCACGCTCTCCGCGGAGGGGGCCGGACGCGCGAGCCGCGAGCCGGTGTAGAAGGCGGCCGCCGCTCCGACGACCCAGAGCGATGCCAGCAGGCCGGGCCAGGCCTTGACGAAGAAGCGGCGAACGGCTTCCAGGATCCGCCGGGCCTGCTCGATCTCCTCGGCCTTCATGCCGGCGGTGCGATAGCGCTCCAGCGTCCCGGGAAGCAGAGACTCCTGGAAGGAGGCCTCGACCTCGCGCGTGATCTCCCGGGATCGCTGCGGAGAGGCGAGCGCGCCGATGGCGATCGCCGCGGCCCCCGCGGAAAGCAGCGCCAGCAGCACGCGCGAGGAGTCCGCGCCGCGGCGGACCCACCCGGCCGCCGCCGCCGGCAGGCCCACCGCGAGCAGCGTCACGAGCCCCGCGGCCAACGCGCCGCCCGGCCCCGAACCCGCCGCTCCCAGGCCGGCCGCCACTGCGGCCGCCGCGGCCGCGACGACGATTCCGGCACCCGGTCCCTGACGATGCGCGACGCGCACCGCGGGCACGGCGATGAGCGGGACCGCCACGGGCATCGCGAGCGGGAAGAGCGCGACGACGCCGAGCCCCATCGCCGACAACATTGCCCCGAGGAGGACCTCGGTGCGGGCGGAGGGCGGAGGGGAAGAGGACATGATTCGGGACTCGGAACTCGAGACTCGGAACTCGGTCGGGGTCTCGGCTCGAGTCCCCGGTCCCGAATCCCGAGTCCCGTCTTCTCTAGTCCGTCGCGAACGGGATCAGCGCCAGCGTCCGGGCGCGCTTGATCGCCGTCTGGAGCTTGCGCTGGTGCAGCGCGCAGGTCCCCGAGATGCGGCGCGGGAGGATCTTGCCGCGCTCCGGGATGAAGGACTGCATCAGCTTGACGTCCTTCCAGTCGATGTACTCGATCTTCTCCGCGCAGAACTTGCAGACCTTGCGCCGACGGACGAAGAACTTCTTGCGGCCCGGACGCGCGTCGCGCGATCCCGTCGGGCGGCCTCCGCTGCGGCCGCCACCGTAGCTGCTGCTCATGCCTCGCTCCTTTCCGGGGTCTCCATGCCGGCCACGGGGGTCGGCGCGGCGGCCGGCGGCCGGGGCGGCCGCTTGATCGCCTTGAGGCGCTGGCGCTCGGCGCTCTTGGCGGCGCGCTTGAGCTCCTCGTCGGATCGGACCGCCATGTGTCGCAGGATCTGGTCGGAGAGCCGCATGCGGCGTCCGACCTCCGCGATCAGCGGCGGCTGCGACTGCACCTGGAAGTAGTGGTACCAGGCGTCGCGCTTCTTGGAGATCGGGTAGGCCAGTCGCCGCCGGCCCCACGCCTCGTCCTTCACGAACTCGGCGCCGCCGTCGGCGAGCAGCTTTCGGTAATCCCCGACGATCTTGGCGGCGTCGTCGTCGCCCACGTCGGGGGTCACCAGCAGAACGATGTCGTACAGCCTCATTTCATCCTCCTCATGGATATCAATCCGGGTCCGAGGCGGGACCCGGAGAGGAAGTCTTTGCGTTTGCGAAGCGCATGGCGGAATCGGCGCCTTCCGTGACCCAGATCCGCAGGGCCTCCACGGCCCGGGCGACGGCGTCCGCGAGGTCCCTCGCCTCGTGCCGGGCGAAGGGGTCCAGGACGTAGTCGGCGAGATCGTGCGTGCCCTTCTGGTAGCGCTCCCCGCGCACGCCCACGCGCAGCCGCGGGAAGTCCGAGCGCCCCAGCTGGGCGATCACCGACGAGAGCCCGTTGTGGCCGCCCGCGGAGCCCTTTCGGCGCATCCGCAGCGTCCCCAGCGGCAGCTCGATCTCATCGAGCACGACGCAGAGGTTCTCGGCATCGATTCCATTTTTCTGACAAAGAGCGGAAACCGCCTCTCCCGAGGCATTCATGAACGTTTGCGGAAGGGCCAGCAGAACGCGGTGTCCGCCGATCTGCCCGCGCCCCACGCGCGCCCCGGACTCCCGGGACCGAATCGAGATTCCCTCGGCGTCCGCGAGCGCTTCGACGACCCGGAATCCCGCGTTGTGGCGGGTGCGGGCATATTCCTCGCCCGGATTTCCGAGACCGACGATCGCCCGCAGGCGCTACTTCTCCTTTTCCTTCTCCTCCGGAATCTCTTCGACGGCCTTGCCCTTCTTGAGAACCTCGGGCTCGGCCGGCTCCGCGGCCGCCTCGGCCGCCGCCGGAGCGACCTCCTCCTCACGAATCGGGTGCACGACGTGGACGAGGACCTTCTCCGGGTCATCGACGATCGCCACGCCTTCCGGCACGGCGAGGTCCGCGATCCGGAGGCCGTCGCCGATGCCCAGGTCCGAGACGTCGATCGGAAGATGCTCCGGGATGTTCCCGGGGAGGCATTCGACCTCGACCTCGCGGGTCACGAAGTCCAGGATCCCGCCGTCGGTCTTGACGCCGCGCGCGACGCCCTGGATCTCG
>DATBIJ010000289.1:0-17855 GCA_036557025.1 Thermoanaerobaculia bacterium
CATTGGCTCTGGCCTACTTCGTCTGGCGGACCGCGGAGCTCCGTTCGAATCAGGCCGCGACGGGCCTGCTCTACGTGGCGCTGGTCTTCGTCCTGATCGGCGAGCTGCTCTCCTCGTACCTGACCGTAGCGACCGGCTTTCCCGCGTAGAGCCCCGTGAGGGCGCGCCGCTACTGTCCTGCCTGCCTCACGGCCCGTGACTACGACGGCGCCGCGCCGGCGGGCGCGGGGTCCTGCGAAGGCTGCGGCGCGTCCTACGAGATGGCCTCTCCCGACTCGGGACTGGGGCCCTCGGGCCTGGAGCGCTGCGCCTTCTGCGGCAACCGCGCCTTCTTCCTGCAGAAGGATTTCGACCAGCGCCTGGGCTGCCTGCTGATGGGAATCTCCCTGGCGATCGCCCTGTACGTGGGCTGGCGGTTCGGCTGGATCTACTTCACGCCGGCCCTGCTGGCCTCCGTCGTGGTGGACTGGATCGTCGCCGCGCGCATCCGCCCGGTTACGATTTGTTACCGATGCGACGCCGAATACCGGGATCTGCCGGTCAACCCCCGGCACAAGGGGTGGGATCCCCACGTGGGGGAGAGGTACGCGGCGAGGAAGACGTTGCGTCGGATGCGCTGAGGATCATCGACATCTCCCGGCCGCTGCGCGAGGGCATGCGCGTTTGGCCCGGCGACGCCCCCTTCTCCTGGCGCGCGACCTCGAGCCTGGAGGAGGGCGCCCCGTTCGAGTCGACCTGCTTCTCGGCGTCCGCCCACGCGGGCACGCACGCCGACGCGCCCGCCCACGTCCTGCGCGGCGGGGCGCGCGCGGGCGCCCTCGACCTGAAGCCCTACGTCGGCCCGGCCCGAGTGCTTCCGCTCGACGGTCAGGGCGAGGTCGGCCCGGACTCGCTCTCCCGTTTCGCGCTCGGCGTCTCGCGCGTTCTCTTCCAGACCGGCGGGCGCGCGTTTCTCTCGCCGCTCGCGGCGATCCGGCTCGCGGAGGCCGGGGCGATCCTGATCGGGACCGACGCGCCGTCGATCGATCCGCACGACGCTCCGGACCTGCCCGCGCACGGGGCCCTGCTCTCTCGCGGAGTGGCTCTGCTGGAGGACCTCGCGCTGGAGCACGTGGCGCCGGGCGACTACTGGCTCGTCGCGCTCCCGCTCAAGCTGGAGGACCTGGACGCGTCGCCGGTGCGGGCGGTCCTGCTGACCGAGGGCTGACGCTCCAGTGGCCGCGGCTACCGGAGCGGGTAGAGCAGGCCCTTGACCGATTTTCCGCCCATCTTGTCGACGTACTTCACCACTTCCTGGGTGAGCTTCGTGCCCGTCTCGGGGCTCAGGCCGAGCTTCGAGAGCGAGGAGCTCAGGCCCGCCCGGTCGGTGATGGGCCCGGTCGTCGCGCCCAGATCCGCGGCCTTCTGGATGTAGTGGGAGGCTCCCGGGATTGTGTTCGCCACCTTCTGAAAGTCCATGGGTTCGAGCTTGGTCTGCGCATAGTTCAAGACCGAGCCCAGGCCGCCCGCAGCCTGATCGGCCGAAATGCCGAGGCCGCTCGTGAGGCTGTCGACGAGACTCGTGGGCGAGCCGGTGCTGGCGCAGCCCGAGAGGACGGCGAACACCAGGATCACGAGAGCGAAGCGAAGGATCTTCATACACGCTCCTTGGACGGGAGTTCAGGTAATCATGTGGACGAAGGACGTGTCCCCCTTCCCTTGGGGGCTCGGGGATTCGCCCTTACGGGAACAGCCCGCGCAGCCTCGTGGCCAGCTCCACGCGCCCGACCGCGAGGATCAGCGCGCCGGTTCGCAGGTCCGTGTTGTGGCGGCGCGCGGTTTCCTCGACCTCCGCGTACGCCCCGCGGATGGTGCGCTGCAGCTGCGTGCGGACCTGGTCGGAGTCCCAGAAGAACGAGTAGAGGTTCTGGACCCACTCCAGGTACGACACGGTCACGCCCCCCGCGTTGGCCAGGATGTCGGGGATGACGACCGCACCTTTGGCTCGCAGGATGTCGTCGGCCTCGGGAGTCGTCGGGCCGTTGGCCGCCTCGGCGATGATCCCGGCCTGAACGCGCGGGGCGTTGCGTGCGGTGATCACGCCCTCGAGGGCCGCGGGCACCAGGATGTCGACTTTCAGCTCGAGCAGCTCTTCGGGCTTGATCTTTTCGCCCTTGCCGGCGAGCACGGAGCCCTTGCGCTCCTTGGCGGCGATGACACCCTCGATGTCCAGGCCGCGGGAGTTGTGGATCGCGCCGCGGGAGTCCGAGACGGCCATGACCCGAACTCCGGCCTCGTCCAGGAAGCGCGCGACGTGGAGCCCCGCGTTGCCGAACCCCTGGACCGCGGCGGTCGCGCCCTTGAGCGGCCGTTTGCGGCGGGACGCGGCCTCTTCGATCGCCACGAAGCAGCCTTCGGCCGTCGCCTCGTTGCGGCCGACGGATCCGCCCAGTGCGACGGGCTTGCCGGTCACGACGCCCAGACACGAGTACCCCTTGGTCATGGAGTAGGTGTCCATGATCCAGGCCATCGTCTGGGAGTTGGTGTAGACGTCGGGCGCCGGGATGTCCTGGTCGGGTCCGATGATCACCGAGATCTCGGAGGTGTACCGGCGCGTCATCCGCTCGTTCTCGGCCAGCGAGATCTTCTTGGGGTCGACGCGGATGCCGCCCTTGCCTCCGCCGAAGGGGATGTTCACGACCGCGCACTTCCAGGTCATCCACATCGCGAGGGCTTTCACTTCGTCGAGCGACGCGTCAGGGTGGTAGCGGATGCCCCCCTTCGCCGGGCCGCGCGCGATCGAGTGCTGAACTCTCCAGCCCTGGAAGACTCTGAGCGACCCGTCGTCCATCCGAACGGGGATGGAGACCTGGAGCTGTCGCTTGGGGTTGCTCAGGACCTCCCGGACGCCCTTGTCCAGGTCGAGTCGATCCGCGGCGCGGTCGAACTGCAGTCGCGCGAAGTCCCAGGGGTTCGAGATCCCCGTCGCGCTCTCGGTGGTTTCCTTCCGGGATGCCGGCGTCGTGGACAGGCTCCGGGCGCGCTTGCGCGTCTTGGGCATGCGAGGTCTCCTTCGGCCGCAGGCATTCGCTTCGCGAACGGCGGCCGAGAGATTCTAGCTACCAGAGCTAAGACCGGGCCCCGTTGACTTTCAGCCTGCTTTTGGACGAATGCTATACCGAGTCGAACAGGCGCCCCACCACCACCCGCTAAGGTTGGAAGAACGGGAGCGTGGCTGCGGCTCGCTCTGCCATGTCCCAGAGCCGCGCCGGGAAGATCCCCAGCGCGAGGATCGCCGCGCCGCAGAGCGACAGCGCGAGACCGTTGGACGCCTTCAGCGGCGGCAGCGCTCCTTCCTCGACGGGATCGCGCATATAGAGGATGTAGACGACCTTCAGGTAGTAGCCGATCGAGATCAGGCTCGCCCCGATGCCGATCACGGCGAGCGTGTAGAAGCCCTGCTCGATCGCTCCCTTGAAGACGAAGAACTTCCCGATGAAGCCGGCCGTGGCCGGAATCCCGGCGAGTGAGAGAAGGCACAGCGCGAGCACGGCCGCCGGGAAGGGGTTGCGCCGCCCCTCGCCGGAGAGCAGGCCGATCGGGTGGTCGCGGGTCTCGTCGCGGAAGAGCACCGACACCGCGGCGAAGGCGCCGGCGTTCGAGACCAGGTAGGCGAAGAAGTAGACGATCGCGGCGGCCAGCGCGTCCGGCCCGAAGACGGTCAGCGCGATCGTGACGTAGCCCATGTGGGCGATGCCGGAGTAGGCGAGCAGGCGCTTGATGTCCCGCTGCGCGAGCGCGACGATGTTGCCGAGCAGCATCGAGAGCACGGCCACCGCGGCGATCGCGGTGCGCAGACGGCTGGGGACCTGGCCCTGGAACAGCGCCTCGAAGACGCGGAAGAGCACGATGAGGCTCGCGCCCTTCGGAGCGACGGAGAGGTAGGCGACGGCCGGTGTGGGCATGCCCTGATACACGTCCGGCGCCCAGGCGTGGAACGGGGCGAGCGACATCTTGAAGCCGAAACCGACGACGAGCATCAGCACGCCGACGATGACGAGCGGCTCGCCGGCGAGCTCCGGCTGCGAGAGCGCGTCGATCCGGATGCTGCCCGAACGCCCGAACAGCAGCACGACGCCGAAGAGCGTGATCGCCGATCCGAAGGCGCCGGTCAAAAAGTATTTCAGGCCCGCTTCGGAAGACGCCGCCGAGCCGCGGAAGAACGCCGCGAGGACGTAGAAGGAGAGCGACAGCGTCTCGAGGCCGACGAAGACGATCAGCAGATCCAGCCCGCGCACCATCAGCAGCGCGCCCAGGTGCGCCCAGAGCAGCAGGGAGTAGAACTCCCCCTTCTCCTCGCCGGTGCGCTCCAGGTACGGGCGCGCGATCAGGAGCGTCACGATCGCGGTCCCGGCGAGGAAGAGCCCGACGGCCCAGGTGAGAGGAGAGGTCTCGAGCCGCCCGGCGAACGCGGTGCCTTCCGGGAGCCGGATCAGGGTCCACTGCGACGCGGCGACCGCGAGCAAGGCGATCCACGCGAACACGGGCCGCAGTCTCGGCGCGAAGGCCTCCAGAAGCAGGATCAGGCAGCCCGCCGCCGCGAGGATGGTCTCGGGGAGGACGGCCTGGATGTCGGCGGCGGTGACCGTCAGAAACGTGTTCACGGATTGGTCTCCGCCGCGGCGACCGGATGGGGAGTCCGTGCGCCGCCGGCGAGCGTGCGCTCGATCGTCGTGCGCCGGAGGGCCTCGAGCGTCGGATTGATCTTCGCGAGGAAGTCGTTGGGTCGGACGCCGATCCACACCATCAGCACGACCAGCACGGCGGCGGGGATCAGCTCGCTCGGCCGCATGTCGGTCAAGGCCTTGTTCTCCTCGTGCACGAGGGGGTTCCAGAAGACCCGCTGGACGAGCGTCAGCATGTAGACGGCGGACAGGATGATGCCGCTGACCGCCACCACCGACCACCAGCGGAAGGGGGAGTCCCAGGTGCCGAGGAACGTCAGGAACTCGCCCACGAATCCGTTGAGCCCCGGGAGTCCGATCGACGAAAACGTCGCGACGAGGAAGAACGCCGTGGTGACCGGAACGATGCCCGCGACGCCGCCGTAGGCCGCCATCTCGCGCGTGTGGCGGCGCTCGTAGAGGACCCCGACGAGCAGGAACAGCGCTCCCGTCGAGAGGCCGTGGTTGATCATCTGGAGCATGGCACCGGAGAGCGCGGTCGAGGTGAAGGCGCCGATTCCCATGACGACCAGGCCCAAGTGCGACACCGAGGAATACGCCACGAGCTTCTTCATGTCCTTCTGGGCGAAGGCCACCATGGCGCCGTACACGATCCCGATGATGCCGAGCGCCCCCACGTACGGCGCGTAGCGCATCGCGGACTCGGGGAAGAGCGTCAGGCCGAAGCGCAGGTAGCCGTAGACGCCGAGCTTGAGCAGGACGCCGGCCAGGATGATCGAGCCGGCCGTCGGCGCCTCGGTGTGGGCATCGGGCAGCCAGGTGTGCAGGGGGAAGACCGGCACCTTGATCGCGAAGGCGAGCGCGAACGCCAGGAAGAGGATGCTCTGGGTCCCGGAGGCGATCGGCAGGCCCGCGAGGTCCTCGAGCGCGAAGGACCAGTCGCCCGTGACCGCGCGGTGGCGCGCCGCGAGCCAGAGGATCGCGAGGAACATCAGCAGGCTGCCCGCCATCGTGAAGAGGAAGAACTTCATCGCGGCATAGATGCGCCGCGCGCCACCCCAGATGCCGATGATGAAGTACATCGGCACCAGCATCACTTCCCAGAAGACGTAGAACAGCGCGAGGTCGCGTGCGACCAGGCTGCCGAGAATGCCCGTCTCCAGCAGCAGAAACGCCATCGAGAAGGCGCGGACGCTCTTCTCGACGTGCGAGAGCGAGAACAAAAGCGACAGCGGCGTCAGCAGCGTCGTCAGCAGGACCAGGAGAACGGAGAGGCCGTCGACGCCCAGGCTGTAGGAGATGCCCAGTGCCGGGATCCAGCGCGCGTTCTCGACGAACTGGAAGCCGGGCTCGGCCCCGTCGAAGCGGGTCCAGAGGGGAATCGAGAGGCCGAAGTTCGCGATCGACACCGCGAGCGCGAAGACCTTGGCGGCCCGCGCCTGCGAAGCGGGGAAGAGCAGGACCAGCGCGGCGCCGACGGCCGGCAGGAAGATCAGGACGGTGAGCAGGTGGTCTCGCAGAAGTGCGCCCATCTCAGAACCCGCTCACGACGTAGAACATCAGCGCGACGAGCCCCAGCAGGATGCCGAGCGCGTAGTTGCGGACGTTGCCGGTCTGCAGGAACCGCAGCAGGTCCCCGAGGAGCTCGACCAGGAATGCCCCGGCGTTCAGGACGCCGTCGATGATCAGGACGTCGACGACCTTCCACAGGATCCGCGACAAGGCGACGAAGGGGCGCACGATCAGGGCGTCGTAGAGCTCGTCGACTCGGAACCTCTCCGCCACGAGCGCGTAGGCCGCGGGGTAACGCGCGGCGATCCGCGCCGGCACGGCGCCGCCCTGCTTCGCGTACCAGGTCCAGCCGAGCCAGAGCCCACCCGCCGCGACGGCGACGGAAAGCGCGATCAGCGCCCACTCCACCGCATGCGAGAGGTGGTGCGGCTCGGCCGCCAGGCCCGCGAGCGGCAGCAGGATGGGGGAGAGGAAGCCCTCGACCCAGTTCGCGTGCTCGCCGAACACGACCGGCAGGCCGAAGAAGCCGGCGACGATCGAGAGAAACGCGAGCACGATCAGCGGCACGGTCATCGAGCGCGGCGACTCGTGGACGTGGTGCTCCTGCTCGTGCGTGCCCCGGAAGGCGCCGTGGAAGGTCAGCGACACGAGACGCATCATGTAGAACGCGGTCAATCCGGCGGTGAGGAGTCCCGCGGCCCAGAGCAGCTTCGCGATCCACGCCGCCTTCTCGGGGTGCCAGGCGAAGGCCGCGGCGAGGATCGCGTCCTTCGAGAAGAAGCCCGCGAGCGGCGGAATGCCGGCGAGCGCCAGCGTCGCGATCAGGAAGGTCGGGTAGGTGATCGCCAGCTTGGATTTGAGCCCGCCCATCTTGCGGATGTCCTGCTCGCCGCCCATGGCGTGGATGACCGAGCCCGATCCTAGGAAGAGGCAGGCCTTGAAAAAGGCGTGGGTCGTGACGTGGAACATTCCGGCGACGAACGCGCCCGCGCCGCAAGCCAGGAACATGTAGCCGAGCTGCGAGACCGTGGAGTACGCCAGGACCTTCTTGATGTCGTTCTGCGCGAGCGCGATCACGGCCGCGAAGATCGCGGTGAAGCCGCCGATGATCGCGACCACCATCATCGCGTCGGTGGCGAGGCGGAAGAGCACGTTGCAGCGGGCCACCATGTAGACGCCCGCGGTCACCATCGTCGCCGCGTGGATCAGCGCGGAGACCGGCGTCGGGCCGGCCATCGCGTCCGGCAGCCAGACGTAGAGCGGGAACTGCGCGCTCTTGCCGACCGCGCCGACGAAGAGCAGCAGGCAGACGAGGCCCAGCGCCGGCGCATAGCGGCCCGGATCCGCCGCGGCGGCGGAAAAGACGGCGTCGTAGGAGAAGCCGCCGAAGAGCGTGAAGATCCCGAAGAGCCCGAGCAGGAAACCGTAGTCGCCGATCCTGTTGACCACGAAGGCCTTACGGCCGGCCGCCGCCGCGTACTCGCGGTCGTAGTAGTAGCCGATCAGCAGGTACGAGCAGAGCCCGACGCCTTCCCAGCCGACGAACATCAGCAGGAAGTTGTCTCCCAGGATCAGCACCAGCATGGCCGCGAGGAAGAGGTTCAGGTAGGCGAAGTACCGCGCGTAGCCCGCGTCGGTCTCGTCGTGATGCATGTAGCCGACCGAGTAGACGTGGATCAGGAACCCGACGAAGGTGACGAAGGAGAGCATCAGCGCCGACAGCGGATCGAGGCGCAGGGCCAGATCCACCGACAGTCGGTCGGTCGAGATCCAGCTCCCGATCGACTCGATCACGGTCTCGCGGGTGCCGGACACGAAGGGGATCAGCCGCGAGAAGGCGATGAGGGTCGCCGCAGCGACCGTGCCGGTCGCAACGACCGAGACGAAGCGTTTTCCCAGCCGCGGACCGAGCAGGATGTTCGCCAGGAACCCGGCGAAGGGCAGCGCGAGGATCCACCACAGCGACACGGTCAGCTCACCACTTCAGCAGGTTGACCTGGTTGACGTCGATCGTCTTCGTGTGCCGGAAGAGCGCGACGAAGATCGCCAGCCCCACGGAGGCTTCCGCGGCCGCGATCGCGATGACGAAGAACACGACGATCTGCCCCTCGGGCGTGCCCCAGGAGAGGGCGTAGCCGATCAGCGCGAGGTTCGCGGCGTTCATCATCAGCTCGATCGACAGGAAGATGTGGATGGCGTTGCGGCGCAGCAGAGCCCCCGTCAGCCCGATCGCGAAGAGCGCGACCGACAGGATCAGGACGTGCAGCAGCGGAACCGGACCGCTCATGCGCGCTTCTCGCTGTAGACGAGCACGAAGGCCCCGACGAGGGCCGCCAGCAGGAGAACCGAGACCGCCTCGAAGGGGAGCAGGTAGTCCGAGAAGAGCAGGCGCGAGACCCGCGCGATGTCGGTGAGCGGCTGGGGGTCGGCGCCGGCGGCCGGATCCCCGGAGGCGCGGATCAGGCCGAGCATGAGGCCGGCGAACGAGACGATGGCGACCCCGGACAGGACCGTCTGGATCGGCCGCGACGATCCGGGAGGCGCCGGCTCCTCGCGGAGGTTCAGCAGCATCAGCACGAACAGGAAGAGCACCAGGATCGCGCCCGCGTAGACGATGACCTGCAATACGGCAATCAGGGGCGCCGAGAGCAGGACGTAGCAGATGGCCAAGCCGAAGAAGGAGACCACCAGCGCGAGCGTGCTCTTGACGGGGTTGCGATGGACCACCATCACCGCGGCGAAGACCACGGTCAGGACCGCGGCGGCGTAGAAGACCATGGCGGAGCCGGTCATCGCGCGCCCCCGCTCATCGGTACACGCCCGTGCCGAGCGCCAGCGCGGCCTGCAGGAAGATGTTGACCAGCGCAAGCGGCAGCAGCACCTTCCAGCCCAGCGACATGAGCTGGTCGTAGCGGAACCGCGGCAGCGTCCAGCGGACCCACACGAAAACCCACACGAGGAACGCCGTTTTCCCCGCGAAGATCGCGATCGAGATCAGCGTGCCGAGGATGCCCTGCGGATGGAAGCCGGGCAAGGTCCAGCCGCCGAGATACAGCGTGACGGCCAGGGCCGAGGCCACCATGATGTTCACGTACTCCGCGAGGAAGTAGGAGCCGAAGCGCATCGCGGAGTACTCCGTGTGGTACCCCGCGACGAGCTCGGATTCCGCCTCCGGGAGGTCGAAGGGGATTCGGTTGGTCTCGGCGAACGCGGCGACGAAGAAGATGAGGAATCCGAGGAACTGCGGGAACACGTTCCAGCGCGGCACGAAGGAAAGCCACGTCCCTTCCTGCATCGCGACGACGTCGTTCAGCCGGAAGGAGGAGGCCGCGAGGATCACGCCCGCGGCGGCGGTCGTCATCGCGAGCTCGTAGGAGATGATCTGCGCGCTCGATCGGATCCCGCCCATCAGCGAGTACTTGTTGTTCGCGGACCATCCCGCCAGCACGATCGCGTAGACCGAGAGCGACGTCATCGCGAAGATGTAGAGGATGCCGATGTTCAGGTCCGCCCCGATCAGCGGGATCGTGCGGCCGCCGACCTCGAGCGTCGCGCCATACGGGATGACGGCGAACGTCGCGAGGGCGGCGAAGACCGCGATCGCGGGCGCCAGCGTGTAGAGGAAGGAGTCCGCGGCCGCCGGCATCACCGGCTCCTTCATGAAGAGCTTCAGGACGTCGACCGGGGACTGCAGCAGCCCCATCGGGCCCACGCGGTTGGGACCCGGCCGGTCCTGGATCAGCCCCGCGCCGCGCCGCTCGACCCAGACCAGCGGGATGACGATGCCCGGAAGGATCAGGGCGGGCAGCAGCACGCGCGCGGCGATGATCCCGAAATCCAGCAGGCTCATGCGTCTCTCAAGAGGAAGTCGCCCTTCTTGAGCAGCGGCCCGCCGCGCAGGGACTCCTCCGTCACGGACGCCCAGGAGGGCACCTCGGCGCGGATCAGCCCGCGCACGTCTTCGGGAGTCCAGACGCGTTCTCCCAGGCCGAGCTCACAGGCGAGCAGCAGCAGCAGCTCGAAGTGGGGGCGAATGGGCGGTCGCGGCAGGAAGGCTCTCCAGAAGGCCTGGACGCGGCCCTGGACGTTGGTGAACGTTCCGTCCTTCTCCGCGAGCGACGCCGCCGGCAGCAGCACGTCCGCGGCGCGCGTCAGCGCGTTGGCGGTGCGAGACGCCACGGCGAGGACGCGCGCCCGGCGCAGGATCGCGACCTTCTCGGCGTCGTCGGCGGCCGCCGAGAAGGCGCCGTCGGCGACCACGATGACCTCGGGCTTCGCGGCTCCGGACAGCACGTCCGACAGGCCGAATCCGCCGGCTCCGGGCGACAGGCCCATGTCCCGTGCGCCCCGATAATTCGCGGCGGCGTGGTCGCCCTCGACCCACCCCTTCTTCGACTTCATCCTCCGGACACGGGACTTGTCGACGACGACGTCGCGGTTGGGGCATCCCAGGTGATCCGCGAGCTTTCGAAGGAGGAAGTTCTCCTCGTTGGTCAGCGTCGCCGAGCCCAGGAAGAACAACCCCTTCGGGCCCACGCCGGCGATCGTCTTCTTGATCTCGGCGGCGAGGCGCTGGATCGCGAGCGGCACGATCGGGCTCGCGACTTTGCCGTCCTCCTTCGTTGCGGCCTTCTCGACTTCGTGGAGGTTCAGCCCCTCCGAGAGGAAGCGGCCGTAGTCGCAGAGCCAGTAGTCGTTGATGTCCGGGTTCAAGCGGGGAAGGAAGCGGTAGACGGTGAAGTCCTTCGACTCGATCGAGATGTTGCAGCCGATGTTGCAGCCGGGGCAGACGGAGCGCGTCTTGTCCAGATACCAGACGCGCTTGCGGAAGCGGAACTCCTTGACCGTCAGCGCACCGACCGGACAGACGTCCGCCGCGCACGCGGACCAGTCGTTGGCGAGAGGCTTGCCGTCGTGCGTCCAGACGAGGGTGCGGCCGCTGCGGTCGAGGAAGGTCAGCTCCCCGGTCTCGGCGATCTCCTCGCAGAAGCGGATGCAGCGCGTGCACTGGATGCAGCGGGTCATGTCCGCGATGACGTGCGGGCCGATCTCCGTGCGGTCGAAGCCGGGGTACTGGCGCTTGCGCTCGTCGTACTCGGAGTGCTGGTCGCCGTAGCCGAAGGAGTTGTCCTGCAGCTTGCACTCGCCGGCCTGATCGCAGATCGGGCAGTCCAGCGGGTGGTTGATCAGCAGGAACTCCATCGTCGCCGCACGGGATTGGCGGACCTTCTCGGTCGTGGTCTTGACGGCGAGGCCGTCCTTGAGCGGCACCGTGCAGGCCGCCTGGATCTTCGGGATCCCCTCGATCTCGACGAGACACATCCGGCACTGGCCCACGACCGAGAGGCTCGGGTGGTAGCAGAAGTGGGGGATCTCGATGCCCGCCCGCTCGGCGGCCTGGATCAGGTTGAGGCCCTTGGGGACCTCGATCGGCCTGCCGTCGAAGAGAACCGTGAAGGTGTCCTTGGGGGGCGGCGGCGCGCTGCTCACGCGGACACCCCCGCCGCGGCCGGCGCGCGGCCGGCGCGGACCCTGGCGACGAACTCGTCGCGGAACTTCCCGATCGAGGAGAGGACGGGGGCGATCGCCGCGTCGGCGAAGACGCAGATCGTCATCCCGTTCGCCATCTGATTGGAGATGCGCAGGAGCAGGTCGATGTCTTCTTCCCGGCCTTCGCCCGCGTTGATCCGCAGGAGGACCTTGTAGAGCCAGGGGACGCCTTCCCGGCAGGGCGTGCACTGCCCGCAGGATTCGTGCGCGAAGAACTTGGCGAGGTTCGTCGCCGCGTCGACGATGTCGGTGTCTTCGTTCATGACGACGATCGCGGCGGATCCGAGCATCGAGCCCTTGGCGGCGACGCCGTCGAAATCGAGCGGGCAGTCCTCGATGTCCGCCGCGGTCAGCATGGCGGCCGAGGCGCCGCCCGGGATCACGGCCTTGACCTTCTTGCCGCCCTTCATTCCCTGGCCGTAGGCGTCGCCGAAGATGAGCTCTTTCAACGGCAGGCCCATCGGCGCCTCGTAGACGCCGGGCCGGTTCACGTGGCCGGAGAGGCAGTAGAGCTTCGGCCCGGTGTTCTTCTCGTTGCGCCCGATCTTCGAGAACCACTCGGCGCCGCGGTTGACGATGTGGACCACGCAGGCGAGCGTCTCGACGTTGTTGACGATGGTCGGGCAGCCGAAGACGCCGTAGACGGCCGGGAAGGGGGGCTTGATGCGCGGCTGGCCGCGCTTGCCTTCGAGGCTCTCGATCAGCCCCGTCTCCTCCCCGCAGATGTAGGCGCCGGCGCCGCGGTGGACCACGATCTCGATCTCGCGGCCGGAGCCCATGACGTTCTTGCCGAGGAACCCCTTCGCCTTCGCTTCCGCGATCGCCGCGTCCAGGATGCGCGCGCCGTCCCAGAACTCGCCGCGGATGTAGATGTACGCGAGCTGGCACTTGATCGCGTAGGCGGAGACCGCGACGCCCTCGATCACCTGGTGCGGGTCCTCCTCCATCAGCAGGCGGTCTTTGAAGGTCCCGGGCTCGGACTCGTCGGCGTTGCACAGCAGGTAGATCGGCTTGCCGCCGGTGTCTTTCGGGATGTACCCCCACTTCATGCCGCACGGGAAGCCGGCGCCGCCGCGGCCGCGCAGCCCGGACTTCTTGACCTCCTCGGTGACCTGCTCGGGCGTCATCGTCGTGACGGCCTTGCGCAGGGCGGCGTAGCCGCCGTCGGCGAGGTAGGTCTCGATCGAGCGGGAGTCCCTCTTGCCGACGCGCGCGGTCAGGACCGGTTCCATGCGGCTATGCCTCCCGGGAGAGACGGTCCAGAAGGGCGTCGAGCTTCGCGACGTCCATCGGCTCGTGGTACGCGTCGTTGACCTGCATCGAGGGGGCGCGGTCGCATCCCGCGATGCACTCGACCTCCAGCAGCGTGAACTTGCCGTCGGGGGTGGTCTCCTCCAGGCCGATGCCGAGGCGCTTGCGGCAATGGTCCAGCAGCTTCCCGGCGCCCCCGATGTGGCAGGAGATCGAGGTGCAGATCTGAAGGACGTGCCGGCCGACCGGCCGCAGGTGGTACATCGTGTAGAAGGTCAGCACGCCGTCGACGTGGGCCGGCGAGAGCTCGAGGATGCGGGCGACCTCCTCGGCCGCCTCCCTGGAGATCCAGCCCCAGGTCTCCTGCGCCACCCACAGGACCGGAAGCAGGGCCGCCTGCTTCGTCGGGTAGAGGGCGAGGATCGCGTCGATCTTCTTCAGGGCGTCCGGCGGGAAGACCGCGGGCTCCCCGGCGGAGGTCAGGCTGTACCGAAGGTGGCTCAAAGCTCGAACGCGCCTTTCTTCCAGATGTAGGCGTAGCCGACGGACAGAACCAGCAGGAAGGCCAGCATCTCCAGGAACAGCGGGAAGCCGCCCTGCCGGAAGACGAGGGCCCACGGGAAGAGGAACGCGATCTCGACGTCGAACAGGATGAAGATCATCGCGATGACGAAGAAGCGGATGGACATGCGCTTGCGCGAGGCGTCGATCGGGGCCACGCCGCTCTCGTAGGTCGTCTGCTTCTGCCGGGTCCGCAGGCGCGGCGCGATCAGCGAGTTCAATGCGAGGATCATGGCCGCCATGCCGATGGCGGTTGCCAGCAGGAGCAAAATCGGCAGATACGATTGGGCCATTGAGGGTTGTAAGTCCGTGATCGAAAAGACTCTATTTGCTCCGCGTGAGCCCCGTCAACGTTCGTTCCGGGCCTTCGGCACGCGCGGCGTCGCCGAGATGCGTCCTCGCGCGTGAGGGTCGAGGCGCTGATTCCCGCGTATCAGGCGCAGGCGACGGTGGGCGCGGTGGTCCGCGGCGCCCTGCGCCACGTGGCGGCCGTGTGGGTCGTCGACGACGGATCCTCGGATTCCACCTCCGAAGCCGCGCGCGCCGCGGGGGCGCGCGTTCTGCGCCAGCCGCGCAACGCGGGCAAGGGCGCGGCGATTCGCGCCGGCCTCTCGGAGATCCTCGCCGGCGACGCGACCCACGTCGCGTTTCTCGACGCCGACGGTCAGCACGACCCCGCGGATCTGGGCGCGTTGGTCGCGGCGGCGGCGCAGGGCGAGGAATTCGTCATCGGGTCGCGGATGTCGCGGCCCGAAGAGATCCCCGCGTACCGCTTCCACACCAACGAGATCGGCAGCCGGATCCTGTCGCGAATGACCGGGCACGAAATCGAGGACGGGCAGTCCGGCTACCGCCTGGTCTCTTCCGCGCTGCTGCGCCGCCTCCCTCTCTCCGCCGCGGGTTATGCCATCGAAACCGAGATGCTGCTGAAGGCGGCGGCGCGCGTCCCGCGGTTCCGGCACGTGCCGGTGCGCGTGATCTACGGCGGGCCCTCGCACTACCGGCCGTTCCGGGACACCTGGACGATCTCCTGGGCCGCCGTGTACTACAAGGTGTTCGAGTGCGATTGAACGGGAATCGGGAATCGGGAATGGGGAATCGAGAAGAAGAGATCCCCGGGGTCACGCCGCTGAGAGCTCCCGGGCGGGCGCCGCGAGTGCTCACGATCGACGCCGAGGACTGGTTCCACGTCTGCGGCGACGCCTACTACTCCGACTGGAGGCGCTGGGACGGCTTCGTGCCGCGCCTGGAGGCGACGCTCGCGCGGCTCTTCGAGCGGCTGGCGCCCGGCGGGCATCGCGCGACGGTGTTCTTCCTGGGATGGGTCGCCCGCCGCTACCCCCATCTCGTCGCGGAGACGGTCGCCCGCGGGCACGAGGCCGCCGTCCACGGCGACCTGCATCGGCGTGCCGACGAGATGAGCGCCTCGGAGTTTCGCGACGACCTGGCGCGCGCGCGGGACGCCGTCGAGCGCGCCGCGCAGGCGCCGATCCGGGCCCATCGGGCCGCCGAGTGGTCCGTGCGACACCCCGGCGACGCGACGCTCGCCCTCCTCGCCGAGGCGGGGATCGACGTCGACGCCTCGCTCGTGCCGGTGCCGCCGCTGGGAAGCGCGGATGCGCCGCGCGGTCCGTACCGCATCGAGACGGAAGCGGGGCCCATCGTCGAGATGCCTCCCTTGACGGGCCGGGCGTTCGGGCGGCGCGTCCCAATGGGAGGCGGCTGGGCGTTCCGGATGGTGCGGGAGAGGCGGATTCGCGCGGCCGAGGCCGCGTACCGCGAGCGCGGGTGGCCGGCGGTGTACACGCTGCACCCGTGGGAGCTCGATCCCGACCTCCCGCCGATGCCCGGCCTCGCCCCCCTGTATCAGCTCGTGCACTTCGCCCGGCTCTCGACGCTGCCGGAGCGCCTGGAGCGGCTCCTCGCCGAGGAGCGCTTCGTGTCGATCTCCGACGCCGCCACCGCGTTGGCTCCCTCGTGAGCGAGCCCGTGGCGATCGGCCTTCTCTTCCCGGGGCAGCTCGCCGAGCTGCCCGGCATGGGCCGCGACTTCCTCGACGAGGATCGGGAGGGCAAGGATCTGCTGGTTGCCGCCGCGGCGGCGTGCGGGGTCGAGCCGGGCGCGCTGCTGGGGGAGTCGCCCCATCCCGGACCCCGCGGAGTCCTCGCCGTGCAGACGGGAGTCTTCCTCGTCTCCGTGCTCGCCGCCCGCGCGCTCGAGCGCCACCGTGTCGAGCCCGCGATGCTGGCGGGGTACAGCCTGGGCCACTACGCGTCGCTCTGGCGCGCCGGCGCGATCTCCTTCGAGGACTGCTTGAGAATCCTCGTGGCGGTCTGGGAAGAGGTGGAGCGGCTGGGCGCGCACGGCACGATGGGCGCCGTCATCGCCTGTCCGATCGAGCAAGTCGAGGCCGTTTGCGCAGAGCAGCGAGCGGCCGGCGCTCCGGTGTGGGTCGGGAGCGTCAATGCCCCGGGCCAGATCGTGCTGACCGGAAGCGAAGTCGGGGTCGAGGGAGCGCTCGCGTCCCTGAAGCCCGCGGCGCTCTCGGTCCAGCGCCTGGCGATGACCTGGCCGATCCACTCGGAGCTGCTCGCGCCGGTGTCCGAGGCCGTGGCGCCGGCCGTTGCCGCGTGCGCATCGATCCGGGCGCCGCGAGTGCCCTGCCTCGGCCCGGACGCCGATCTGCTGGAGACGCCGGGCGACGTTCGCCGCGTGCTGACTTTCGGGTTCTCGCGCCGCAACGACTGGAACCGCGTCTTCGCGACGATGGTGTCCCGGGGGATCGTGCGGTTCCTCGAGACGGGTCCCGGGCTGATGCTCTCCCGCGTCGCCCGCTGGATCGCCCGTGAGGCGGACTGCCGACCGGCCGGAACCGCGGCGGCCGCCGCGGAGGCCGCGGATATCATCGCGCGCGGATGGACAGGCGAACGGCGGTCGTAACGGGGGGCGGGCGAGGGATCGGCGCCGCGATCTCCCGCGAGCTGGCCGCCGCCGGCAACCGCGTGGTGCTGACCTACAAGTCGGATGCGGACCGGGCCGGGAAAACGGCGCAGGCGATTCTCGACGCCGGAGGCGAGGCCGCGGCCCTTCCTCTCGATGTCACCGACGTCGCCTCGGTCCGCGACTTCGGGGAGCGGGTGTCATCGGAGTTCGGCGGGGTGGACATCCTCATCAACAACGCCGGCATCATCAAGGACGGACTGTTTCCCTTCCTGAAGGAGGAGGACTGGGACGCCGTGATGGACGTCGACCTGAAGGGCGCGTTCCGCACGACGAAGGTCGTCCTGCGCGGGATGCTGCACAAGGGCTGGGGCCGCATCGTCAACATCGTGTCGCTCAGCGGAATCCGTGGCTATCCCGGCCAGACGAACTACTCGGCCGCCAAAGGGGGCCTGATCGCTTTCACGAAGGCGCTCGCCTGGGAGATGGCCAAGCGCGGGATCACGGTCAACGCCCTGGCCCCGGGCCTGATCGACACCGAGATCGTCGCGCACCTGAAAGAGGACGCCAGGCGGCGTCTGCTCGACTCGATCGCGATGGGGCGCTTCGGAACACCCGAGGAGGTCGCGGCCGCCGTGGCCTTCCTCGCCTCCGACCGCGCCTCCTACATCACGGGACAGGTCTGGCGCATCGACGGCGGCACGCCCTAGACCCGGCCCGCCCCGTCCCGCGCCCGTATAATCCCGCGCTCGAGGAGACCAAATGGCTAATCCGCAGATGGCGCAGCAGGTCAAGGAGCTGATCGTGCGCCGCTTGAAGCTGGATATCGATCCGCAGTCGATCGACTCGGCCGCCCCTCTCTTTGGCGAGGGGCTCGGCCTCGACTCGATCGACGCGCTGGAGCTCGTCCTCGGGCTGGAGCAGGAGTTCGGCATCAAGGTCCAGGACGAAGAGGTCGGGGTCAAGGCGTTCGCGTCTGTCAACGCCCTGGTGGAGTTCATCGAGCAGAAGAAGATCGCGTGACGGGCGAGCTGCCGGTTCTGCCCCACCGCTGGCCCTTTCGGTTCGTGGACCTCGTGGTGGAGCGGTCGAGCAAGGGGCCGGATCGCCGGGAGGGGAGAGTGCTCGTCCGCGTGTCGGCCAACGGCCGCGGCGCCTCCGGCGAGGAGTGGGGAAGCCCGGCGATCCTCGTCGAGGCGCTCGCCCAGGCGGCCTTTGCCGTCGCCGGGGGCTCGGAAGGGTCGCCGGACGAGGCCGGGCGCGTGTTTCTCGGCGGGATCCGGGACTTTACGGCCGTCCGGGTACCGCGCGCGGGAGAGAGCTTGACGATCGACGTTAGGCTCGCCGGCGCGTTCGGGGCCGTCGCGAAGTTCGACG
>DATBIJ010000290.1:0-4373 GCA_036557025.1 Thermoanaerobaculia bacterium
AAGAATCGCACCGGCGAGTCCTCCGGCAACCGCCGGCGGCCGAACACCGGGCGCCAGTCCAGCCCGATCAGCCGCTCGGAGACCCGGGAGAGCAGGCCCGCGACGTCCGCCTCCGCGGCGCGGACCTCGGCCTCGAAGAACGCGCGCACCGACCCGGCCTGCCGGCGCGCGCAGGCGATCGCGAACAACAGGGCCGCGGCGTCCTTCCCGCCGTGGAAGCGGTGGCGAAAGCCTCCGAGCGCATCGCGCGCGAAGCCGCCGAAGTCCTCCAGGGAATCGAGCGTGCGCGCCGGATGTGGCCCCAGCGTCGCGAGCAGCCGCCCGACGTTGCCGAGAATCGTCTCGACGCGCCCATAGGCGAACGCCGAGGCGACCCAGCCGGCGACCTCGCGGTCCTCGGGAGCCGCGTAGCGCATCGGGAACGTGATGGGGTCGAACGACGAGGTCTGCGGACCCCAGGCCCGATACAACGCGTCCAGGCGCTCGGCGAGGCGGCCTTCCCGTGGCTCTCGTCGCACGAGCGGGATTCTAGAGAATTTTGGGCCCGTGCCCGCGCGTTTCGGGAGATCGTTGCCCCGATGCGTGCGCCCAAGACGACATCCGAGTCCCGGGACGGCTCCCGCGAGAACGTCCTGCTCGTGGGCCTCGCGACGCGCGCGACCCGTCGCGTGACGGCGGAGGAGCATCTCGACGAGCTCGAGCGGCTCGTCGACACGGCCGGCGGCGTCGTGCGCGGCCGGTTCGTGCAGGAGCGCTCCGCGCCCGACGCCGCCACGTGGATCGGCAAAGGCGCGGTGGAGTCGCTCGCGGGTCGCATTCGCGCGGAGGACATCGATCTCGTCGTGTTCGACGACGAGCTCGCGCCCGCTCAGGCGCGCAACCTGGAGGAGAAGTGGGACGGCGCGCGCGTGCTGGACCGCAGCGGCCTGATCCTGGACGTCTTCGCGCTGCATGCCCGCAGCCGCGAGGCGCGCACGCAGGTCGAGCTGGCCCAGCTCCAGTACCTTCTGCCGCGCCTGGCGGGGCGCTACAAGTCCCTCTCCCGCCCCGGCGGCGCGATCGGTCTGCGCGGCGGCGGCGGCGAGCAGAAGCTCGAGCTGGACCGCCGCAAGATCCGCACGCGGATCGCCCGGCTTCGCCGCGAGCTCTCGCAGATCGAGACGGCGAGCGAGGTGCGCCGCAAGCGTCGCCGCCGCCAGCCGCAGGTCGCGATCGCGGGTTACACCAACGCGGGCAAGACCTCGCTGTTCAACCGCATGACGGGCCAGTCGGCCTACGCCGCCGACCGCCTCTTCGCGACGCTGGACGCCCGCGCGGGTCGTGCCGCGTCCCCTCGACTCGAGGAGGTCGTGCTTCTGGACACCGTAGGATTCGTCCGCAAGCTGCCGACCTCCCTGATCGCATCGTTTCGCTCGACGCTGGCGGAGGTCCGCGACGCGGACCTCGTCGTCAACCTGGTCGACGCCTCTTCGCCGCGGGCCGACGAGGAGCGCACCGTGGCGCTGGAGGTGTTCGGCGAGCTGGGCGTGGATCCGGAGAAAATCCTGACCGTCTACAGCAAGACGGACCTGTCGCCCGCCGCGCCGCGGCCGGGCCTGTCCGTGTCGGCCGCGACAGGGGAGGGGATCGATCGGCTCGAGGCGGAGATCCTCCGGCGACTGCGACCCGCGGCCACGGCCTGGCGTCTGCGAATCCCTTGCGGCGACGGGAAAACCATCGCCGCGGCGCGGGCGCGGCTGCGTGTCCTGTCCGAGCTGCTGGCGGGTGAAATCCTCCAGATGGAGGTCGAGGCGGAGCCGTCCCGCATGACCCCATTCCGCAGGTTCGTCGTCAGAGACGAGCGCGGCCGCGGGGGAGATCTGGGCGCCAAAAAAACATAGGGGGAAGGTTTCCCTTCCCCCTCGATTGCCGGGAACTCCCACGCCGGCACTCTTCTTGGCGATTCTCCTTATCAAGGGTCGTACCACTCGACGCGCGTTCGCATTTCCTTTACGATTCAACGACTTCGAAATCGGGTGGGAAGGCCCGGCGCCAAAACAAGGAAGAGTTTCTCGGTGTTTGTCGACAAGTTTTGTCAGGCAATCGGCGAGGAGGCGGGATGAGGAGGCTTCTGGCGGCTGCGATCGTGGGATCGCTCGCCGCGTCGGGGTGCGGGGGATCGCACGGTAACGAGCATCCGAAGGCCGCCGAGGCGGCGCCGCCGGCACCGACACCCGACACCACCCCGATCCGCGACCTGCGGACCCCCGCCGGCATCGCGCTGGCCAGGACGGAGCCGCCGGCGGCGCCCAGTCCCGCACCGACCGCCACCGCCGCGGCCGCCGCGGCGCCCCCCCGGAACCCATGAGGAGCCCGGCTCCCGAGCCGCCATCCCCGCCGGCCTCGATCGCCGCCGAAAAGGGACACACCGCCCGCGAGGCGACCGCGACCCGACCCGAGCGCATTTGCCCCATCTGCGGGGCGGGCCTCCAAGAGCTAAAGTGCAAGCTCATCTGCCCGCGTCGGGAATGCGGGTATTACATGTCCTGCTCCGACTTCTATTGAGGGGAGGCGCTCCATGCGTCGTACGACCGCCGCTCTGCTGACGATCCTGCTGGCCGCCGCCTGCTCCTCTTCGTCCCCCAAGCCGTCCGACAGCCCGGCTCCCGGCTTCCCGCTCGAGGCGGACGAGGCGAGCCTCAAGATGCTGGACGGGCGCTGGGAGGGGGAGTACTACAACGTGACCCAGAAGCGGGGCGGCACGATCGTTTTCGAGTTCTCGGGCGCCCGCGCGACCGGCAACGGCGACGTGATGCTGATTCCGAAGGGTATGAGCGAGGCCGTGAAGCCCTCCCGGCCGCCGACGGAAGCGGAAACGCTCGCGCAGATGCCGCGGATCACCTCGATCCAGTTCGTGAAGGCCGAGGGGGGGAACCTCTCGGGCAAGATGGATCCCTTCATCGACCCGGAGTGCAACTGTGAGGTCATGGCGACCTTCTACGGCAAGGTCACCGGTGACCTCATCGAAGGCAACTTTCGGACGAGCGCACCCGGCGAAGGCACCTGGAAGGCGAAGAGGGTCCCGAGAAGAGTCGAGTAGGAGTCCCTTCGACGCCTCCGCTCCGGTGATGACGGGGGCCGGCCCCCCTCGGGCCCGCGGACTCCACCGCGGATCGCGGACTTTCCCTTAAGGGCAACTTGCCGGCATTAAGTCGAAGCGTATGATCCGCGCGAAGTGGATGTAAACGTTTACATTCGCAGGGCCCTGCCAGACTCCCAACGCGGCGGGCGCCGCCGCGGCCTACCGAGTCCTCCGGAACCCTAGAGCAGGGCGCGAATGACCGTCACGATTCGGGAGGTCGCCAAGCAAGCGAAGGTCTCCGTTGCGACGGTCTCGCGGGTTTTCACGGGGAAAAGCCCGGTGCGGGACGAAACCCGCCTGCGGGTTCGTCAGGTCGCCGAGCGTCTTCACTACCTCCCCCACGGCGCCGCCCGGAGCCTGATCACGCGGCGAACCATGACGGTGGGCGTCCTGCTGCCCGACCTCCACGGCGAGTTCTTCTCCGAGGTCATCCGGGGCATCGTGCTGAGGGCCCGAAAGAGCGGCTACCACCTCTTGGTATCGAGCTCGCACAGCGACATTTCGGAGATCGAAGCGACGATCGCGACGATGCGAGGCCGTGTGGACGGCCTGATCCTGATGTCTCCGGACATGGACGCGGGCTGGCTTCACGCCAAGTTGCCGGCGCGCCTGCCCATTGTTCTGCTCAACGCGGCCGGTGACACGGGTCCCTTCGAGACGATCGGCGTGGACAATCGGGGCGGCGCCTTCGCGATGACCCGCCATCTGCTGGCGCTCGGGCACCGGAGGATCGCGATCGTCCGCGGGCCCGAGGGCAACCGCGACGCGGCCGAGCGCCTGCGCGGCTGGCGGTGGGCCCTCCAGGACCTTCCCGGCGGTGACACCGAGGGGATCGAGGTTGCGGGCGATTTCACGGAAGCGGCGGGCGAGCGCGCCGCGGCGAAGATCCTCGCGCGCGAGCCGCATCCCACGGCGGTCTTCGCCGCCAACGATGCGATGGCCATCGGCCTGCTGGCCGGCCTGCGCGATCTGGGCGTTCGCGTGCCGGGTGAGATCGCGGTGGCGGGATTCGACGACATTCCCATCGCCCGGTACGTCTCGCCCCCTTTGACATCCGTGCGGATCCCGATCGCCGAGCTCGGCGCCCGAGCGGTCGAGCGCCTCCTGCACGCCGTCGAGAACGGCGGCGAGCCCGAGCGAACTCACGAAACCCTTGCCACGGAACTGGTCGTCCGCGCCTCCTGCGGCGCGGCGAGCAGCGCATCGAGCCCCGGTCGTCGTAACGGAGGCCCCATCACGGCAAACAGGAGGA
>DATBIJ010000291.1:0-20099 GCA_036557025.1 Thermoanaerobaculia bacterium
CGCGCGCGCTCGACGCGTTCGCCTCCCGAGGGTCCTTGCTGGTCGAGCGCTTCGTCGGGATCTCGCCGTCGCACCAGCAGGAGCTGCTGGCGGCGTACCGGGATCCGGAGCCGCGGCTGGCCGCGGGAAGTGCCCTCGCGCAGCGGGAGATCGCGACGGCGGCGATCGACGTGTCCGACGGGCTGGGGATCGATGCGGGCCGCCTGGCGAAAGCGTCCGGCGTGCGCGCCGTGCTCGAGGGCGCGCGTCTGCCGGTCGCGCCGTCGCTCGCGGCGCTCGCCGAGATCTCGGCGCTCGACCCGCGGGACTGGGTGCTCGCCGGGGGAGACGACTACGAGCTGCTCTTCTCGGCGCCGCCGGACCGGGAGGCCGAGGTCCTGGCGCTGGACGTCGGCGTGCCGATCGTCCGCATCGGCCACCTGGAGGAGGGAGCGGGAGCCATCCTGCGCGACCGCCGCGGGGAGCAGGACGTCACCGCGATGGGCTACGACCACGGGATCCGCTAATTCCCGGACGCCTTCTCGAGCGCCCGAAAGGCGTTCGGCGCGAGGCGCGTCAGGCCGGGCCGCACGCTCTCGAAGCGCAGGGCGAGCTCGGGATGGCTCCTCGCGACGGCGAGCAGGAGGGAAAGGTCCTCCGCCTGGCGCGTGAGGCGGAACACCTTCTCCCGAGCGACCAGCTCCGAGAGGCCCGCACCCCGGGTGGACGCGATCTCGGCGGACAGCCGCCAGGCATCGGTGGCGCGCGGGCTGCGGCGGATCGCCTCGCGGGCCTGCACCGCCGCCTCGGCGACGCGGCCCCGCCCGAAGAGCCACCGTCCATAGCCGATGCGGCTCGCGATCGAGCCCGGTGCCAGGATCAGCGCCCGCTTCCAGTCCGGCGCTGCGTCCGCGCCCGCCATCCGGGAGCGCACGGTGGCGAGACGGAACGCGAGCGGGAGGGAGTCGGGCCGGCGCCGCAGGCCCGCACGGTAGACCCGCGCCGCCGCGGCGTCGTCGCCGCGCCGCTCCTCGACCATCCCGGCGCCGTAGTGCGCGTTCTCGTGCGAGGGGTTGACGCGGATCGCCTGCGCGTACGAGGCCGCGGCCTCCTCCAGCCGCCCGAGCTCCATCTCGCAGCGGCCCTTTCCGGACCAGGCGTCCCAATACTTCGGATAGATCTCCACCGCGCGCGTGTACGCCGCGAGCGCCTCCTCGAAACGCGCGGCCTCGGCGCGGACCCAGCCGAGGTTGTAGTGGGACTTTGCACTCCCCGGCGAGGTCCGCACGTTGGCGGCGAAGAGCGCCTCGTCGTCTGCCCACGCGGTGTTGCGCACGATCGTTCGCGCGGACAGCAGGAAGACCGCGGCGGCGAAGGCGGCCGTGGCGACCCGCGCCGTCTTCGCGGAGGCGCGCCGGGCGCCCGCGAGCGCCAGCCCGCCGGCGAGGCAGAGTCCCGCCGAGGGCAGATAGAGCAGCCTCTCGGCAAAGACGGTGCCGGTCGGGAAGAGCAGGTTCGCGGTCGGCAGCGCCGCGACGAAGAAGAACGCCACGGCGAAGGACAGCGCCGGGCGCCGACCCGCAAGGAGAACCGCCGCGGCCGCGAGGGCCAGGCATAGGGCGGAAGCGGCGAGCGCCACCGGCGACGAGGCGGCGAGCTTCGGGAGCGACCACGCGGACTCGTCGGCCGAGAGCGAGAGCGGGAGCACCGTTCGGCCGATTCCCCGCAGCAGCAGAACCGCCGCGTTGGCGGATCGCGCCGGCCACGGGAGGCTCGCCAGCGGATTCTCCAGCTCGAAGATGCCGATCTCCCCGGACTTCAGCGCGCCGCCGAGCACGGCCGCGCGCATCCCGAACAACCCTGCGAGGACTCCCGCCGATCCGAGGTAGTACACGGCGCCGCGCGCCAGCGCCTCGCGCCCTCGCCGCAGAATCCCGCCGTCCGCGCGAAGCGCGAGCGCGAGGAACAGCAGGCCCGGCAGGACGACGGCGCTCTCTTTGGTCAGCAAGGCCGCGAGGTACAGCAGCAGAAACGCGGTCAGCCCCAGCACCCGACGCCGGGGCGTCGCCGCCTCGTCGAGCAGGGAGAGGGCGAGCAGCAGCGCCGTGAGCACGAGAACCGCCGCGAGCGTCTCGCCGCGTCCCACCAGGCCGGCCACCGCCTCCGTGTGGACCGGCAACACCGCGAAGAGCAGCGCCGCGGCCGCCGCCGCGGCCGGCTCGATTCGGAGGCGCCAGAGGATTCGTAGCAAGAGCAGCGTGCACCCGGCGTGCAGCAGGACGTTGACGAAGTGAAAGGCGAACGCGCTCTGCCCGTGAACCCACCATTGCGCGGCGAAGCTCAGCAGGAGGACGGGACGGTACGCGGTCCCGCGCGGGGTGCCGAAATAGGAGCTGGAGAAGATCTCCTCGATTCCCGCGGGCGACCGGAGGCGCGGGTTGTCCCGCACGATGGCCTTGTCGTCGTAGGTGTATCCGGCCGCGAAGGTGTTCGCGTAGACGAGCAGGCAGGCCGCGAGCATGCCCCAGGAGAGCAGGGTCCTTTCGCGCGCGGGCATCGCGCGGGATTCTAGGGTCGGCGCCGGGGCGGCGTGCCGCCCACTTCGAGGCGCTTGAGCAGGTAGCAGAGCGCCTGCCGGGAGATTCCCAGGTCCCGTGCGGCCTGGCTGCGATTGCCGCCGCTGCGGGAGAGGGCCTCCGTCAGGATCCCGCGCCGGTGCGCGGTCATCCGGTCCCGCCAGGAGCTCGCGCAACGCCCCGGCCGCCCGCGGACCGCGTCGGGCAGCATGCCCACGGCGACCGTGCCGTCGCGATCCGCCAGCGCCGCCGCCTGCGCCACGGCGTTCTCGAGCTCGCGGACGTTGCCCGGCCAGCCGTAGCCGGCGATCAGCGAGAGCGCGTCCTCGGAGAAGCGCAGCCGGCCACGTCCCCAGTCCGAGGCGTAGCGCTCGAGAAAGTGGCGGGCCAGCATCGCGGCGTCGCGCCCGCGATCCGCAAGCGGCGGCAGACGGATGACGGCCACGCTGAGGCGGTAGTAGAGGTCCTCGCGAAAGCGCCCCGCCTCCGCCGCGGTCGGGAGATCCCGCGAGGTCGCGGACACGACGCGCACGTCGACACGTCGCTGGCGGCTCTCGCCCAGGCGCCGCACCTCGCGGTCCTGCAGCGCGCGCAGCAGCTTGGGCTGCAGCGACAGCGGCACGTCCCCGACTTCGTCCAGGAACAGCGTTCCCCCCGAGGCCTCCTCGAAGAGCCCGGCCCGGTCCCGGTCGGCTCCGGTGAACGCGCCGCGGGCGTGGCCGAAGAGCTCGCTCTCGAAGAGCGATCCGGGCACGGCCGGGACGTTCACCGCCACGAAGGGACCGCCGCCGCACGGCGAGAGGGCGTGGACGGCGCGCGCGAGGGCCTCCTTACCCGAGCCCGACGGGCCCAGGAGCAGGACGTTGACCGGCTGGGGCGCGAAGCGGAGAAGGCGCCGGTACGGCTCCTCCATCGAGACATCGTCGGCGACCACGCCGAGGCGCCGCCAGCCCTCGCGCCAATCGCGCGGGGTCGGCGGGGTGGTGCTCATGGAGAGAGGGTCGCGAGCCCGGGGCGGGAAGGGACCGCGCGCTTCCCCCGCGGGTCGCGGGCACCGCGAGCGGGCGCGCGGCGACCGTCGATGCCCGCGATGCGGGGAACGCGTCCGGGAGACCGGGCTCCTGCGATGGCTCGCATGTGACGACCCTCGCCTCCTTATTGTCGCCAGACGCAGAGTCCCGCGAGGTCGCGGAAGAAGGCGGGATACGACTTGCCGACGGCATCCGGGTTTTCGACGAGGCAACCCGGTCGCGCGAGCGCGAGCAGCGCCGCCGCCATCACGAGCCGGTGATCTCCACGCGTCGGAAGGCGCCGGAGCGCAGGCGCCGCGGCTTCGCCGACCACCGTGAGTTCCGACTCGCCCGGCCCGGCCTCGGTTCCGGCGCCGGCGGCCGCGAGCAGATCGCACAATCCTGCGATGCGGTCGCTCTCCTTCCAGCGAAGGTGCGCGATGCCGGTGAAGCGGCTCGCGCCCGGCGCACCGGCCGCCAGGGCCGCCAGCGCGGGGACGGCATCGGGGAAGGAGCCGGCGTCGATCTCCGTGTGCCGCAGGCCTGCAGCCGCTCGGCGGGCGACCACGCGATCGGGAGAGATCTCGAGATCGACACCCATTCGCGGCAGCTCTCGCGCCGCGAGGGCGTCGGCGTCGGGCGAGGCCGGCTCGAGACCGCGGAGCGCGACCACTCCCCCGGCCACGCCGGCCGCGGCGAGCAGCGGCAGCGCGGAAGACCAGTCACCGGGCACTCGGTAGCGCCGCGGACTCGCCGTGCCGGGAGACACGCGCCAGGCGGGATCGCGCCGGACGGAGTGGCCGAACGCCTCGAGCATCGCGAGCGTGGTCGCCACGTAGGGGGCCGAGACGATGCCTGCTCGCAGCCGCACCTCCAGGCCCCCGCCGCGGGCGGCGCCGGCGAGCAGGAGGGCGGAGGCGAACTGGCTCGATCGTGAGGCGTCGATCTCGACCGTCTCGGCCGTCAGCGTCGCGCCCTCGATCGAGATCGGCAGGTAGCCGTCCTCCCCGAGGCATTCGATCCGCGCCCCCCCGCCGCGCAGCGCCTCGATCAGCTCCGCCATCGGGCGCTCGCGCATCCGCGGCGCGCCGTCGATCCGCCAGCGTCCGGGGACGACGCTCGCCAGCGCCGCGAGAAAACGGGCGGCGGTGCCGGACTCCGCGACGTCGAGCGAGACCTCGCCGCCGGCGGACGCCCGGAGCGGGCCCGCCACACGCCAGCCGCCGGCCTCCTGAGAGATCGTCGCCCCCATCGCCGCGAGGGCCCGCGCCATCGCCTCGAGATCGAAGGAGTCCAGCGGGTTCTCGACGAGGACCGGGTCGCGCGAGACCGCGGCGAGCAGCAGCGCGCGGTTGGTCGCCGACTTGGACGCCGGCACGACCGCCTCGCCGCGAAGCCGCGCGACCGGCGGAAAGACGAGGTACGCCGCCATGGACGCGCCCTAGGAGAGCGCGGCGAGGCGAGTGGAGCCGTCCTCCCCGATCTCCATCCAGCGCCGATCGTCGACGAAGGCGGGCAGGATCTCGACCGTGCCGCCGTCGACCTGCTCCACCCACGAACGGTGAAAGTGGCCCAGCAGCAGCACGTCGTAGCCTTCGCGGAACCGCCGCTGCGCGAAGGCGCGAATCATCTCCACGGGCAGGCGGGTCTTGTGCTTGAAGTTGGATCGGTACAGGCGCTTCTCGACCTTCCAGACGAAGTCGTTGCCCGCTTTCTTCGGAAGCAGCCCCGCGACGGCGCGGGAGATCGGGTTCTTCGAGAGCGCGCGCCAGAATCGATACGGGACGTCTCTCTCGTTGAGCAGGTCTCCGTGGGTCAGCAAAAAGCGCCGCGCGCCTTGCGGAAAGCTCTGCTCGTCCACGACCGCGGTGAAGAGGTGCTCGACGTAGCTGCCGCGCAGGAAGAAGTCCCGGTTGCCCTCGATGTAGGTGATCCCGACGCCACGGCCCTTGAGCCGCTCGACGGTGTCGAGGAAGGCCCGGATCGCGGGGGTTTCGAACTTCGGGTGGGCGATGAAGTAGTGGAAGATGTCGCCCAGCAGCGAGATCTCCCGGGCTCCCCGATCCGCAACTGCCTCGAGGGCCGAGAGAAAAGGGCCCTCGTCGCCCGGCCGGCGGCCGACGTGACAGTCGGCGAAGACGGCTCTCACGGGGCCGGACGATACCAGAGGGCCTCCGGCCGGTCCCGGAAACCGGAATATCGGCGGCCCGGCGGGGTTTGGTCCGGTAAGCTCGGCGATCCGAGACGTCGAGTCCCGAACCACAACGACCCAGAAGCACCCCGATGCGGTCTCCTCTCGTCTTTGCCGCGGCGGTGTTGTGCATCGCCGCAACAGCGGCGGCGGCCTCGCCGTCCGCGCAGGAGACCCCCGCCGCGACGCCGGCGCTGCGACGCGCCATCGAGCAGCCGCGGTCGGAGTATCCGATCCTGGTCGGCCTGCGCGAGCCTTCCGCCTTCTCGCACGCCCCCCGCGACGCGCGGGAGCAGTCCCGCGCCGTCTCGGATCGGCTCGACCGCGAGCGCCGTGTCGCCGCGTCCGTCGCGGCAGGCGAGCTGCGCGCGGCGCGCTTCCACGGCAGCTTTCCCTCGTTCTCGGCGCGCGCCTCCCGGAGCGCGGTCGTCTCCCTCGCGCGCCACCCCGAGGTCGCGTGGGTCGACCTCGACGGCCGCAAGCGGCCGCAGCAGTCGGCGGCGCAGGCGGCCCAGCAGCTCATCGGGAGCGACCTCGCCAACCACGCGGGCACCACCGGCGCCGGCTACGCGATCGCCGTCGTGGACACCGGCGTCGACTACGACATCGCGAGCCTCGGCGGGCCCGGGCTGCCCAACTCCCGCGTCGTCGGCGGCATCGACACCGCCGACGGCGACGGCGATCCCCGGGACTGCGAGGGCCATGGCACGTCGGTGGCGGGAATCGCGAGCGCCGTCGCTCCCGGTGCCGGAATCGTCGCCGTGAAGGTGTTCCGATCCGCCAACGCCGCTTCCAACGGCTGCCAGCTCGACGGCGGCGAGGTGCTCGCCTTCGACTCGGACATTCTCGAGGGCCTCGACTACGCCCTGACCAACCGCAGCCGCTACTCCATCGCCGCGATCAACCTCTCGCTGGGGAGCCCGCTCGACGGTGGCGCTCCCGTGGGATGGTGCGACGCGCGCTCCCCCGCGTATGCCGCCGCCTTCGAGGCGGCGGCGGCCGCGGGAATCGCCGTCATCGTGGCCTCCGGCAACGAGGCCCATGCCGAGGCGGTCGATGCGCCCGCGTGCGTGTCCTCCGCGATCTCGGTCGGCGCGGTCTACGCGGCCGGCCGCCCGGACGCTTTCTGGGGCGTCTGTCTGGATGCTCCGGTTTCGCCGGACGACGTCGCGTGCTTCTCCAATTCCTCCTCCACGCTCTCGCTTCTGGCACCGGGCACCTTCTGGTCCATCGACACCAAGGGGGGCATTCGCGAGGCCTTCTCGGGGACCTCGGCCGCGGCGCCCGCGGTGTCGGGTGCCGTCGCGCTCGTCAGGCAGGCCCGACCGAATGCCGGGCCGGCGGAGATCGCCGCGCTGCTGCGCTCGAGCGGCCGTTCCGTCGAGGACCGGCGCAACGGCGTGCGCGCGCCGCGCCTCGACGTCTTGCGCGCGGTGCAGACCCCGGTCAGCGGCCTGGCGGCCTATGGCGGGCCGCCCGTCCCGGTCCCCGCGGGAGAGCCTTCCTTCGCGACGGCCCTCCTCTCCGGCTGGACCGGCGACTTCGCGGGAATCCGCGTCGGGGTCGCGATCGATCACCCCGACCCGTCGCGGCTCATCGTGAGCTTGCGCGGTCCGGACGGCACGAGCGTGCGCCTGCACGACGGCGGAGGCGTCGTGGGACCCGGCTTGAATGCCGTGTACGGCGCCACGCACGCGCCGGCGCAGTCGCTGCAGGCCTTCGCGGGGAGATCGCCCAATGGGCTCTGGATCCTCTCCGCGCAGGATCGGCTCGCCGGAAACGCGGGGCAGATTCGGGCCTTCTCGATCCAGGTCGTCACCGGTCCCGCGCCCGCGGCGATGCCGTCCGCGACGGCGGGGCGCGTGCTTCCGGTGGCCGCCCATGTCCAGGGGACGCGGCTCTTCCAGAGCGACCTGCGCCTGTTCAACCCCGGCCCGGACCCGCGCACGCTGTCGCTGTACTACGTCCCCACGGGGAGCTCCGGGGCCTCCGCCCGGATGTTCGCGCGCACCGTGCCGCCGCACAACGTCCTGGCGCTCGACGACGTCGTGCTCTCGGAGTACGGCTTCGCCGATTCGATCGGCGGCCTGGCCCTCGTCTCCGGTGACGAGGGCTTCCTTGCCTCGAGCCGGGCCTACTCGTACGGTGAGGTGGGCACCTTCGGCATGCGCATCCCGTCGTTCCGCCTCTCGGCGGGGCTGTCCGCCGGCGACGGGCGCGCCGTCGCCAATGGCTTGACGAAGACGGCGCAGATCCACAGCAACGTCGGCTTCACGGAAGTCTCGGGGTTCCCCGCGACGGTCCGCATGGACATCGTCTCGCCCGAAGGAGGGGTGATCGGCTCGGTGGAGGGCTCCGTCGCTCCGAACGCCATGTTCCTTCTCACGGACGTCATCGCGCAGCTCGGCCTGCCCGAGGCCCCCTCGTTCCGGGCGGATTTCACCGTGACGAGCCCGTCGGGTCGCGTCGTCCCGTTCGCGACATCGGTCGATCGCGTCACAGGCGACGGGCTCTTCCACGCGGCCGCCGTGCCGGAGACATCCGCCGACGATGTGATCGTGACCCAGGCGGCGCACGTCACCGGCGCCAACGGGGACTTCTTCGAGACCAGCCTCACGATCACCAACGCGGACACCGCGCCCGTCACCGTGACGGCGACGCTCCTGCCCCAGCAGGTGACGGGACCCGCTCCCGTGCCGCGGTCCTGGACGCTCGCTCCCGGCGAGACGCGAGAGTTCTCCGACGTGCTCGCCACGGAGTTCGGGCTCTCCGATCCTTCCGCCGCCGCAATCCGCGTCCGTCCCTCGGAGGCCGCGCGTCTCGTCGTCGCGGCGCGCACCTTCGTCCGAAAGGCAGGCGGCAGCTTCGGCTACTTCGTGCCGTCGGCGCGAGCGGCGGAGGCGCTCGGCGCCGGCGCCGGAGTCGTGACCGCCCTGCAGATCGACCACGCGGTCGCCACCGGAGCCTTTCGAACCAACTTCGGCTTCGCCGAGGTCGCCGGCCAGCCGGTCTCGGTGATCGTGACCGTCCGCGCCGGCGCCACGGGTCACGCGCTGGGCGGCGGGATCTTCAGCGTCGCCGCGGGCGCGCTCTTCCAAGGCTCGGTCACGAGTCTCCTGCCCCGCAACCAGGGGGAGATCAGGAACGCCTACCTGCAGTTCGAGGTGGTCTCCGGGGCGGGGCGGATCCTCCCCTATGCCACGGTCGTGGACAACCGATCCGGGGACGCGATCTATGTTCCGGCCGAACGGCCCTGAACCCAGAGTCCCCGTCTACTCCTGCGTGTGCTCCAGCGCCCGCTCGAAGGCGCGGAAGGACGCGTTGTCGTAGAGGCAGAAGACGATGCGCTCGATCGTCTTCGCGCGCGCCGCGAAGGCGCGGGCGGCGCCGATCGCGGTCTTCGCGGCTCCATCGAGCGGAAAGCCGAAGGTGCCCGCGGAGATCGCCGGGAGCGCGACGGATCGGGCGCCGATCTCTTCGGCGCGGCGCAAGGCGGCGAGGACCGCCGACGCGAGCAGCATCTCCTCCCCGTCGTCGCCCCCGCGCCAGATCGGTCCCACGGCGTGGATCACCCACTTGGCCGGGAGGTTCCCGGCCCCCGTGACGACCGCCTCTCCGATGGGACAGGTCCCGATCTTGTCGCACTCTTCCTGAATCGTCGGACCCCCGTGCTTGCGGATCGAGCCGGCCACGCCGGCCCCGAGCTGGAGCGCCTCGTTGGCGGGGTTGACGATCGCGTCCACTTCGAGGCGGACGACGTCCCCCTGGGCCAGCTCGAGCTGCGCCGGCATTTCTAGCCTTCGGTCGCTTTGACGACGCTTTCGGCGATCCGCAGATACGCCTCGGTCACCGCGGAGCGCGGCTCGCCCGCGACGATGGGACGGCCCTCGTCGCCGCCGATCGCGACCTTCGGGTCGATCGGGATCTCCCCGAGGAAGGGCACGCCGAGCTGCTCCGCCGTCCGGCGCCCGCCGCCGTGCCGGAAGATCTCTTCGCGGTGCCCGCACTCGGGGCAGAGGTAGTAGGACATGTTCTCGACGATGCCGAGCACGGGGACGTTCACGCGCTGGAACATCGCAAGCCCCTTTCGGGCATCGATCAGCGCCACGTCCTGCGGCGTCGTCACGATCACGGCGCCGTCCAAGTGGACTTTCTGCGTGAGCGTCAGCTGCGCGTCTCCGGTCCCCGGCGGCAGGTCGATGACGAGACAATCGAGCTTGCCCCACGCGACGTCCTGCAGGAACTGCTCCACGGCCTTCATGACCATCGGGCCGCGCCAGATGACGGGCTGGTCGACGTCCATGAGGAAGCCGAGCGACATGACCTTCACGCCCCACTTCTCCAGCGGCACGATCTGGTTGTCCGCGTTGACCATCGGCTTCTCGTCGATTCCCATCATCATCTGCTGGGAGGGGCCGTAGACGTCGGAGTCGAGCAGGCCGACGCGGTAGCCCAGGCGCTGGAGCGCGAGCGCCAGGTTCGCGGCGACGGTGGACTTGCCCACGCCGCCCTTGCCCGAGGCCACGGCGATCTTTCGCCGCACGTCGGGCAGCACGGCCGCCGCGGGCGCCGGCGCGGGTCCCGCGGCTCGCGGCACCGCCGCCCCGGGGCTGCGCACGTCGAGGCGGATCGTGACGGCGGAGACACCGGGTAGCGCCTGCAGGCGCTCGGTCGCCTCCGCCTTGATCTGCTCGCCCGCCTTCGGAGAATCCGAGGTGATCTCCAGTCGCAGCGAGACGTTGCCTCCCCCCACGGCGAGGTCCTTGACGAAACCGAACGAGACGATGTCCCGGGAAAGCCCCGGGAACTTGACGGTTCGGAGCGCCTCCATCACGCGCTCCTCGGTGATCTCGATGGTGGATGACATCCGTTCTCCCGAAGGCATTTTATCGCTCGCGCCGGGACTCTGCCGCGGGCGCGAGCATTCCGCGCGCTTCCTCCCGGAGTCTGGAGATTTCCTCGCGAAGGCGCGAGGTCGTGGAACCCTTCTCGCCCTCCGCGGCGATCTCTTCGCCGATCGCGATCGCGACGGGACCGGGCGTGACGCGCAGACTTCCCCGGGGGAGCCGCGCGGCGGTTCCCGCGATTCCCACCGGAAGAAGGGGCAGGCCCGCGCGCAAGGCCAGCAGCTCCGCCCCCCTCTTGAATGGCAGCAGGTCCCCGCCGCTCCCCCTGGTCTCCTCGGGAAAGAGGACGAGCGAGCGTCCGTCCCTCAGGCGGCGCAGGGCGATGTCGACGGAGGTGCCGGCGCTCTTGCGGTCGCCGCGGTCGACGGGCACGAAGCCTGCGGCGGCGATCGCCCAGCCCAGCACCGGAACCCGGAAGATGCTGCGCTTGGCCATGAAGCGAACGGTCGTCGGAAGAGCCGAGAACAGAACCAGGATGTCCACGAAACTCTCGTGATTCGGCGCGACCACGTAGCTTCGGCCCTTTACCACGCGGGAGCGGTGGCGGGCCTCCACCGGCATCCCGGCGACCCAGAGGACCGACCTCGCCCAGCCGCGCGCGAACGCCGCGAAGCCATCGCCGTGGGGGGTCAGGAAGGCCGCCACGATCGACGGCAGGCCGAAGACAACCGTCAGCAGGCCCGCCATCGTCCAGATCCACGCCGTGCGCAGCGCCCGCATGCGATCGGTGATTATCGCAGGCGCCTGCGTAAGGCTCGGGCGCACCGACGTTTACACGCGAGGGGGCGCGTCATACAATCCCTCGATTCATGTCCAATCTGCCTCCGTCGGCGACGACCGTCTTCTACCGGAATATCCGCTACCTGCGGTGGGTGGACCGTTTCGGCCGCCAGGGCCAGGCGGCGGTCGAGTATCTCGGCGGAGTCGGCCAGCTCGCCTGGGACACGATTCGAGCGGCCGTCTCGCGCCCGTTCTACCGGCAGGCCCTGCTGGATCAGGCGGACGAGATCGGTGTCCGCTCCATGGGCATCACCGGGATCACGGCCCTCTTCACGGGAATGGTGCTCGCGCTGCAAACCGCCTACGCCCTCGAGGCCTTCGGCGGAAAGACCTTCATGGGACGGGTCGTGGCGCTTTCGTTGGTTCGCGAGCTCGGGCCTGTGCTGACCGCGTTGATGGTGGGCGGCCGCGTCGGCTCGGGCATCACGGCCGAGCTCGGCTCGATGACGGTCACGGAGCAGGTCGACGCCCTGCGCTCGATGGCCGTCTCGCCGATTCGCCGTCTCGTGGTTCCGAGGGTCGTCGCGACGCTGTTCATGCTGCCCTGCCTGACCGCCCTCGCGGACGTGCTCGGCATCCTCGGAGGCCTGCTGATCGCGGTGATGCAGCTCGGGATGTCGGCGCAGGACTACCTCACCAGCATCTGGCAGAGCCTGACGCTCTCGGACATCAGCAGCGGGTTGACCAAGACGTTCTTCTTCGGGTTCGAGATCGCGCTGATCGGCTGTTACAACGGCTTGAACGTCCAGGGCGGAGCCTCGGCCGTCGGCGTCGCGACGACGCGGACGGTCGTCGTCGCCTCGATCCTGGTGCTGATCTCGGACTTCTTCCTCACGAAGTTCTTTCTCTCCCTCTGAGCCCATGAGCGCCGTCGTCAAGGATCAGTCCCCCGAGGCCGCCCCGACGGCCGAGCCGATCATCGAGTTCCACGACGTCTGGAAGCGCTACTCGGGACGTGAGGTGCTCGCCGGCCTGCGGCTGGACATCCACCGCGGCGAAGTGCTCTGCGTCCTGGGCCCCTCCGGGACGGGCAAGAGCGTCATGCTCCGGCACATCAACGGCCTCACGAAGCCCGACGAAGGCGAGGTCATGGTCTTCGGGCAGTCGATCGGCGAGCTCGAGGAGGAGGCAATGGCGCCGATCCGACGGCGAACGGCCATGCTCTTCCAGGGCGGCGCCCTCTTCGACTCGATGAACGTGGGCGACAACATCGCCTTCCCGATTCGCGAGCACTTCCCCGAGAAGTCCCCGAGCGAGGTCGAAACGCTCGTCGCGGAAAAGCTCCGCCACGTCGGCCTTCCCGGCGTTCAGGCCAAGATGCCCTCGGAGCTTTCCGGCGGCATGCGCAAGCGCGTCGCGCTCGCCCGATCGATCGCGCTGGAGCCCGAGGTGATCCTCTACGATGAGCCCACGACGGGGCTCGACCCGGTGTCCGCCGAGAAGATCTCGGAGCTGATCGTGGACATCAACGTGCGGCTGCAGACGACATCGGTCGTCGTGACGCACGACGTGGTCGTGGCGCGGACGGTTGCCGACCGCCTCGTGTTCCTGCACCAGGGGAAGGTCCAGTTCGTCGGAGACTTCGCGTCGGCCTCGCGATCCGACCACCCCCTGCTGCAGGAATACTTCCGGGCCCTTGGCTTCCCCTGCGGAACCGGCACGACGGCGGAACAGAAAACGGAGGCATGACGGATGGTCACCCCCGACACGCATGTCCGCCGGCGGTTTCGCGTCGGCCTCTTCGTCCTGGTCGCGCTGGTCTTCGTGATGATCGGCGTGATGATGGTCGGGGACCGGGCCAACCTCTTCCGGCGCAAGTTCCCCTACCGGACGAAGTTCGCCTCGGCGGCGGGGCTCGTCGCCGGCAACGCCGTGCGGCTCGACGGCGTGACGGTCGGGAACGTGCAGAACGTCCACCTCTCGTCGGACCCCGCCGACCGGACGGTGACGGTCGTGTTCGACGTCATCCGAAACGCCGCGCCGCGCATCCGCAGCGGCACCCGCGCCTCGATCAAGACGGTCGGGTTGCTCGGCGACAAGTTCATCGAGCTCGAGGGCGGAACCGCCGCCGAGCCGCTCGTGGCCGTCAACGGCGAGGTCCCCGCGAAAGAGGGGGGCGGACTGGACAAGCTGCTCGAGGGCAGCGGCGATCTGCTCGTCGATCTCTCCGAGATCGCGCGGTCGCTGAAGACGATCCTCGGACGGACGGAGCGAGGAGAGGGGTTCCTCGGCGCGCTGACCTACGCCGGCCCTGAAAGCGAGAGGCTCGGCATCGACCTCCACACGACGCTCGCGACGCTCAACCAGATCCTGAAGAAAGTCGATCAGGGGAAGGGGCTCGTGGGCAAGCTCGTCGTGGACGAGGCCTACGCGCGCGAGGCCTCGGCCTCGCTCCAGGGCGCCTTCCGCTCCCTGCAGGGAGTGCTCAGCCGCATCGAGGAAGGCATGAATTCCAAGGAGGGCGTCGTGCCGGCGCTGCTCTCCGACCCGGAGGGCAAGAAGAAGATCTACGGGCTGATCGACTCTCTCACGACCGCCGCCGTCTCCCTGTCGAAGGTGACGAAACAGATGGAGGAGGGTGAAGGGCTCATCCCCGTCCTGCTCAACGACCCGGAGTTCGGCAAAGAGTTCTCGAAGAACATGCGCAGCTTCTCCGAGCATCTGGACTCGATCTCCCGCAAGCTCGATGACGGGACCGGCACCGCCGGAAAGCTCATCAACGATCCCGCGATCTTCGATGCCGCCAATCGGCTCGTCGTCGGCATCGACGAGTCGGCGATCCTGCGCTGGCTCGTCAAGGACCGCCAGAAGTCGGGCATCAAGAAGGAATACAACGACTACGTCGCGGCCTTGACGGCGACACCGACGCCGACGCCCGTGGTGACGCCGACCCCATAGATGAACCGTCGCGATCGCTTGATCGGGGAGCTCCTCACGCACCGGTTGCTTCGGGAGACTCACCCCTTTCGGCACGGCATCCAATGAACGTCTTGATTACCGGCGGTGCTGGGTTCATCGGTTCGCACCTGGTCGACCGCCGGCTGGCCGCGGGCGACCGCGTGACGGTGATCGACGACTTCAACGACTTCTATTCGCCGGCGAGGAAGCGCGCGAACATCGCGCCGCATCTGGAAAACCCTTGCTTCCGGCTCATCGAGGGCGACATCCGCGACGAGACCTCGGTCGCGAGGGCCTTCGAGGGCCAGGACTTGGACGCGATCGTGCACCTGGCCGCGCGCGCGGGCGTGCGCCCGTCGCTCTCGGCGCCGGTGCTGTACGAAGAGGTCAACGTGATCGGAACGCTGCGGCTGCTCGAGGCCGCCGTCCGGCGCGGGAAGCCGCGGTTCGTGCTCGCCTCCTCCTCCTCGGTGTACGGATGCGGGCGCGTGCCCTTCTCGGAGGAGGACCCCGTCGGACGCCCCATTTCCCCCTACGCCGCCACGAAGCGGGGGGCGGAGCTCCACGTGGCCGCGACCCATCACCTCGAGGGACTGGCCGCCGTGTGCCTGCGCATCTTCACGGTCTACGGCCCGCGCCAGCGACCCGAGATGGCGATCGCGCGTTTCCTGCGCGGCGTCGAGAAGGGAGAGCCGATCCCGATCTACGGGGACGGGAGCTCCTCGCGGGATTACACGTACGTCGACGACGTCATCGACGGCATCGAGGCGGCCCTCCGGGCGCCGCTCCAGTTCGAGATCATCAACCTGGGAGGGGCGCACCCGATCTCGTTGTCGGAGCTCGTGGCGGCGATCGAAGCGGCCACAGGGCGCACGGCCGTCGTCGAGCGCAAGCCCGACCAGCCCGGGGACGTCCCCGCGACGTACGCCTCGGTCGAAAAGGCGTCGCGCCTGCTCTCCTTTCGCCCACGGGTCCCCCTTCCGGAAGGGCTGCGCCGCACCGTGGCGTGGCTGCGGGGTCACGCCGCATGAACATCTGCATGGTCGGGACCGGATACGTCGGCCTGGTGACCGGGGCGGGTCTCGCCGACCTCGGCATGAACGTCGTCTGCGTCGACAAGGACGAGGAGAAGGTCGCGCGCCTGCAACGCGGCGAGATCCCCATCTACGAGCCCGGTCTCGAGGAGATCGTCGCGCGCAACGAGCGCAAGGGCCGGCTGCGGTTCTCGACCGACCTGCCGTCGGCCATTCGCGAGTCGCTCGCGATCTTCATCGCCGTGGGGACGCCGCCCAGGCCCGACGGATCGCCGGACTTGACCTTCGTGCGCCAGGTCGCCGAGTCGGTCGCAGAGCACCGCGACGGCTACAAGCTCGTGGTGACCAAGTCGACGGTGCCGACCGGCACGGGAAAGATGATCGAGGAGATCCTCCGCACCCGCGGCGACGGCCACCCCTTCTCGGTCGTGTCGAACCCGGAGTTCCTGCGCGAGGGCTCGGCGATCCAGGACTTCCTCGAGCCCGACCGGATCGTGATCGGCGCCTCCGATGCCCGCGCGATCGAGATCATGAAGGAGATCTACAAGCCCCTCTTCCTCCGGGAAACCCCCTTCGTGATCACCGACGTCGCCTCGGCGGAGCTGATCAAGTACGCCTCCAATGGATTCCTGGCCACCAAGGTGTCCTTCATCAACGAGGTCGCGCGCCTGTGCGAGCTGATGGGCGCCGACGTCGAGGACGTCGCGACCGGCATGGGCCTCGATCCCCGAATCGGCAACCGCTTCCTGCTTCCCGGGCCGGGATTCGGAGGTTCCTGCTTCCCCAAGGACACCGCGGCCGCCGCCGACCTGGCGCGCCAGTACGGATACCGCTTCGAGCTGATCGAAGCGACGATGCGGGTCAACGCGGCGACGCGGGCGCGGATGATCGAGAAGATCGCCGCGGCGGCGGGACCGCTCCCGGGCAAAACGGCCGCCGTGCTCGGGCTCTCCTTCAAGCCCGACACCGACGACATCCGCGAGTCCCCGGCCATGGCGATCGTCGGGGACATCCTCCGCTCGGGCGCCCGCGTCCGTGCCTTCGATCCGGCCGCGATGGACAACGCGCGCGCGCTGCGTCCCGAGGTCGAGTACGCGAAGGACGCGTACGATTGCGCCCGCGGCGCGGACTTCGCCCTGCTGTTGACGGAATGGAACGAGTTCCGCGCCCTCGACCTCGAGGCCCTCGGCGCCTCCCTGAAGGCGAAGGTCCTGATCGACCTGCGCAACGTCTACGATCCGGAGACCCTTCGCGCGGCGGGTTGGAAATACGTCGGGGTCGGGCGGCCATGACGACGCGCTCGCTTGTGCGGCTCGCGATCCGGCATAGGGAGAAGCTGGGCTGAATATGCGAGCCGTCGTCACTGGCGGAGCCGGGTTCCTGGGCAGCCATCTCTGCGACCGGCTCCTCGCCGACGGCCACGAGATCGTCGCGATCGACAACCTGGTCACCGGCAGCACCCGCAACATCGCGCACCTGGAGAACAACCCGCGCTTCGCGTTCGTGCGGCAGGACGTCACCGAACCGCTTCGCGTCGATGGAACGGTCGACGCGGTCCTGCATTTCGCCTCCCCCGCCTCGCCGATCGACTACCTCCAGCTCCCGATCCAGACGCTGAAGGTCGGCTCGCTCGGCACGCACAAGTCGCTGGGCCTGGCGCTCGCCAAGCGCGCGCGCTACCTGCTCGCCTCGACCTCCGAGGTCTACGGCGATCCCCTGGTCCACCCTCAGCCGGAAACTTACTGGGGAAACGTCAACCCCATCGGACCGCGGGGCGTCTACGACGAGGCGAAGCGGTTCGCCGAGGCCATGACGATGGCCTACCAGCGCGCGCACGGCCTGACCACGCGCATCGTCCGGATCTTCAACACGTACGGCGAACGCATGCGGGTGCGCGACGGGCGCGTCGTCCCCGCGCTCATCTGCCAGGCGCTCGCCGGTGAGCCGATGACGGTCTTCGGCGACGGCTCGCAGACCCGCTCGTTTTGCTACGTCTCCGACCTGATCGACGGCATCGTGAGGCTCCTGAACTCCGAGGAGACCCTGCCCGTCAACATCGGCAACCCCGCGGAGCTGACCGTGCTGCAATTCGCCGAGGTGATCCGCAAGCTGACGGGCACCGCGAGCGAGATCGTCTTCCAGCCCCTGCCGGTCGACGACCCGCGCGTCCGCCGGCCCGACATCGCGAAGGCCCGTTCGGTGTTGGGGTGGGAGCCGAAGGTGCCGCTCGAGGAGGGTCTCCCCCGCACGATCGAGTATTTCCGGACGGCGCGCTGAGGCGTTGGCGTGGCCGAGCCGAAGGACCGCTTGCCGGAGAACTCCACGGGCCGCTGGTACGTCGACTCGCAATGCATCGACTGCGACGTCTGCCGGGTCACCGCGCCGGCAAACTTCCAGCGGGACGACGCGAAGGGCTACTCCTACGTCTCCCGCCAGCCCTCCGGAGCAGACGAGGTGGCGGCCTGCGAGGAGGCCCGGGATTGCTGTCCCGTCGAAGCGATTGGAAACGACGGCGAGGCGCCGGGCTCCGCGGGCGCGGGGTCGGGAACGGCGCCGGCGTCCCCTTAAAGAACCGGCAAGGACGCGGGCTCCTCCGCGTGCCCGGCTACACTCTGCGGGTGGCCCGCGGCGCGATTCTGACGGCGCTTCTCCTGCTGCTCGCCTCCTGCCGCGAGGCCACATTGCCCACCGGCGACGGCGAGGCCCAACGGATCGCCGCCGGTCGCATCGTCTACGAGCGCAAGTGCGCCTCCTGCCACGGTCCCGACGGCGACGGCAACACCGTGACCGCCTCGAAGTTCCCCTACGCGAACCTCATCGACGGCGTGTGGCGCAGCGAGGGGACCGCCGAGGTCATCGAGCGGCAGATCCGCGAGGGTCGCGACCCGATGCCGAAGTTCGAGGGTAAGCTGACCGACGAAGAGATCCGCCAGACCGTGTCCTTCGTACTCGAGCTTTCCCGGGAGGGGACCCGTTGACGACGCCCGGCTCGATTCCGATCTTCCCGCTGCCCGGCGTCGTTCTGCTGCCGGGAACCCTCCTTCCGCTGCACATCTTCGAGCCGAGGTACCGGGCGATGGTCTCCGACGCCCTCGCCGGGGACCGGCTGATCGGGATGGCGATGATCCGCGATGAGGATGCCGAGACCGCCCGCCCTCCGGTCCATGCGATCGGAGGCGCCGGGGAAATCGTGGAGTCTCAGGAGCTCGAGGACGGGCGCTACAACATCGTCCTCGAGGGAAAGTTCCGCTACCGGATCCTGGAGGAGGACCACGCGCGGCCCTACCGCGTCGCCAAAATCGAGCGCGTCGCCTCGCTTCCCTTCCCGAGCCTGGCGTCGGAGACCCGTGCCCTGCGGGACGCGATCCTCCTGTTCGCCGAGGTCGCCGCGCCGATGGAGCTGCCGGCTCTCCCGGCCGAGGCCCTCTCGGCCGAGCGGCTCGGCTCGGAGCTCGCCGTGCGGCTGCGGTACTCGCCGGAGGAGCTGCAGCGCCTGCTGGAGGTCGATTCGCTGCCGGGGAGGTTCGAAGCCCTCTCGGGTCGGATGGAGGAGTGGCGGCGCCGGATTCGATTCCTCGCGCCCTTCCGCGCCAGCGGACAGGACGCGATGAAAAACTAGGGCCCAGCGATCCCTAAGTGCGCTCGCGCTCCGATCCCTTGGAGGCGTTCAAGGCGCGCTCGTGCGCCCAGCTTCGGATCGCCTTGATCTGCTCCTCCATCGTGACCGCCAGCGGCACCGTCGCGGTGATCATCCGGTGGAGGTCCTCCTCGGTCAGCGGCCGGTTGTCGGAGTAGGCGTCGACGACGGCCGCCACGACGGCCTGTTCGATCTCGGCGCCGTTCCAACCCTTCGTGGCCTTGGCGAGGAACACCAGGTCGAAACGGGAGGGGTCGCAGCGGTTCTTCTTCAGGTGGATCCCGAAGATTTGCTTGCGCTCTTCCTCGCCGGGCAGGTCCACGAAGAACACCTGATCGAATCGGCCCTTGCGGATGATCTCGGCGGGCAGCAGGTGGATGCGGTTGGCGGTGGCGGCGACGAACACGAGCGCGCTCTTCTCCTGCATCCACGTCAGGAACCCGGAGAAGATACGGGACATCGAGGCATCGCCTCCCTCGCGGTAGCCGCCCACGCCCATCTCGATTTCGTCGATCCAGAGCACGGCCGGAGAGACCGCCTCGACCGACCGGAGGGCACGCAGAAAGGTCGATTCGGGGTTGTCGGTTCCGAAGACCGCGTTCATGTCGAGCCGGAACAGCGGAAGGTTCCAGGAGGTCGAGATCGTCTTGACACAGAGGCTCTTGCCGCAGCCCGAGATCCCCATCAGCAGGATTCCCTTGGGGATCGGGATGCCGGCGTCGAGGGCGTCCTTGGAGAAGAGCGCCTGACGCTTCTTGAGCCAGGTCTTGAGAACGTCATAGCCGCCGAGGTCCTCGAGCGTGAAGCGAGGCGCGACGAACTCGAGCACGCCCTCCTTCTTCGACATCTGCTCCTTCTCTGCCAGGACCTCCGCGAAGGCCTCCTCGTCGAAGGAGCGGCGCTGGGCAAACACCTTGGCCACGACGTGGCCGATCTCGTCGGCCGTCAGTCCGCGCAGCGCCAGCGCCATGCGGGACATCTCGGTTCGGTCGGGGGTTCCCTCGAGCCGCCGCTTCAGCAGGGCATCGAGGATCCGAAGGATCTCCCCCTCGTCGGGCAGCTCGTACTCGACGACGTAGATCTCCTT
>DATBIJ010000292.1:0-4285 GCA_036557025.1 Thermoanaerobaculia bacterium
CGATCAGCAGATCGGCGTCGCCATCGTCGTCTTCGACGCGGAGGGAAACGTCGTCGCGGCGGGCTCCAACGGGACCAAGTGGGGCTACCTGAACGACGGCGACCGGGCCTACTACACGATCAGCTTTCCCTACCTCTACCGCCGGCTGGAGGAGGCGGCCTCCTTCCAGATCACGCTCGAGACGGAAGGGAAACCCGGAAAGGAGCCTCCGGCACCGGCCGAGCCGACCTCCGCCTCGGCGAAGGGGAACCAGGTCTCCTCCGAGCCGATCCGGTAAGAGAAGCGCCCCCGTCTCGATGCCCGATCGGGCAATACCCGGCTTCCGGGGCTGGGGATAGTCTCTCTCCGAAAACGGAAGGAGGCCCTGCATGCTTCGCAAGGCGCTACTGGCCGCCGCCGGGCTCGCGCTCGCCCTCCCGGCCCTGGCGGGCCAGGCCACCAAGGAGGTCCCGATCACGGACAAGGGCGGCCTGATCGACGTGGGCCTGTCGGTCGACAACATCAACCTCCGCCAGGTAGACCTCAGCTTCAAGGGAAAGCTGGGAGGTCCGCTGCAGAAGTCCAAGGGCGAGGCCAAGTGCTTCATGGACAACAACGGCGAGAAGGACACCGAGGTGGGCATCGCCATCGTCCTCATGGACGAGGCGGGAAACGTCGTCGGGGCGACGTCGGCCGGCACGAAGGTCGGCCCCTTGAAGAAGGGGCAGCGCGACACCAGCACCGTGGACTTCGGCTACGTCTACCGCAACCAGGACAAGGCCCGCCGGATGATCGTGACGCTGGAAACGGCTCCAAGGTAATCGCCGCCGGGCGCGCGGGAGATCGGATAGATTTCCCGCGCCGCCCTTGCCGATCGATCCGATCTCTCCGCTTACGCGCGTCGTGCGCCAGCGCGCGATCGTCGCGGCGCTGACGCGGCGGGAGCTCTCCGCCCGCTACCGCGGCGGCGCGCTCGGGTATCTCTGGTCCCTGCTGAACCCCCTGCTCCTGCTGGGAGTCTACGCGGTCGTCTTTCAGCTCCTTTTCCGGCCCCGGGCGGACGTGGCGCCATACGCGCTCTTTCTGTTCGGCGGGATCCTGGCCTGGGGTTTCGTGTCCGCCAGCCTGCTCGACGCCTCCGAGACCTTCCGGGCGCACGGTCCGTTGCTGCGCAAGACGACGGCGGCTCCCGAGGTCTTCCCGGCCTCGGCCGTCGCCGCGCGGCTCACGCATCTCGCGCTCGCCCTGCCCGTCCTGTTGGGGGCGATCGCCTACTTCGCCTGGCGCGGGGAGGCGCGGCCGACGGCGGCGCTGCTCCAGCTGCCGATCGTGCTGGCGCTGCTGGCCCTGGCCGTGTTCGGCCTCTCGCTCGCGGTCTCGTCGCTGTCGGTGATCTTCGGCGACGTGCGCGACATCGTGTCGAATCTCCTGACCCTGCTCTTCTTCCTGACCCCGGTCCTCTACCCGGCCTCGGCGGTGCCGGAGCGCTTCCGCTTCGCGCTGTGGATCAATCCCTTCGCGCCGTTTCTGACCGGAGTCCATGCTTGCGCCTTCGAGTTCCGCGCCGTCGCGCCCGCACAATGGGCCCAGATGGCGGCGGTCGCGGCGGCCGCGCTGCTGCTGGGCGGCGCCGTCTTCGAGCGTCTGCGCGACGCGGTCGTGGAGGAGGCCTGATGGCGGGCCCCGCGATCCGTCTGACCGGCGTCTCGAAGCTCTACCGGCGGCGGGATCGGGGCGCCGGCTGGGGCTCTCTGAAGTCGGCGTTGGTCTCCGCGCGGCCCGGTCGCGCCGGTGAGGGAGCCGTGCCCGCGCTGACCGACGTGAGCTTCGCGATCGCCCCGGGCGAGGTCGTGGGCGTGATCGGGGCCAACGGGTCGGGCAAGTCCACGCTGCTGCGCCTGCTCGCCGGCGTCCACCGTCCGACGCGCGGGACCGTCGAGGTCTCGGGCCGCGTCGCCGCGCTGCTGGAGCTGGGCGCGGGCTTCCACCCGGAGATCTCGGGACGCGAGAACGTCGAGATCGCGGGCCTGCTCGCCGGCCTGTCGCGGCGGCAGATCCGGGAGCGGTTCGACGCGATCGTCGCGTTCGCCGAGCTCGAGGAATTCCTCGACGCGCCGGTGAAGACCTACTCCTCGGGGATGACGGTGCGCCTGGGCTTCGCGATCGCCGCCCACACCGACGCGAGCGTCTACCTCGTCGACGAGGTCCTGGCGGTGGGAGACGAGGCCTTCCAGCGGCGCTCGCTCGAGAAGTTCGCGGAGCTGGAGCGCGACGGCGCCACGATCGTGCTGGTCTCCCACGACCTCGGCCTGGTGGCGGGACGGTGCCGGCGGGCGCTGTGGCTGGACCGCGGGACGCTCGCGGCCGACGGACCCGCCGGCGAGACCGTCGCCCGCTACCGCGACCGCGTCGCCTCCCGGGAATCCTCGCGGCGGGAAGCCGCGGGGACGCCGCCGCCCGGCGCGCGCGTCGGATCGGGCGCGGTCAGGATTCTCGCGGCGCGGCTGCGCGACGCGAGCGGTGATGAAACGCGCCGCCTGCCTGCGGGACGCGCGGCCTCGATCGAGTTGGAGCTCGAAGCGCATGGGAGAGTCGAGGATCTCGTCTACGGCGTGGCCCTATCGACGGTGGCCGGTGTGACCGTGCTCGCGACAAACACGAAACTCGACGGGGTCTTCCTGCCGCCGCTCGCGGGCCGTGCCCTCGCGTCGCTCGAGATCCCGTCGCTGGACCTGTCGCCCGGGGTGTACAGCCTGGACGTCGCCGCGCACGCGGCGGACGGTTCACCCTACGACTACTGGCGCGACGCCTTGCGCTTCGAGGTCACCGCCGCCGGACCCGGCGCCGGGCTATGGAGCCCGCCGCGTACCTGGCGGATCGTGCCGGCCGGCTCCGGTCGCCGTTAGAATTCCGGCGTGACCCGCATCGCCTTCTTCGGCTACTCGCAGGCGGGGCACGCCTGCCTCGAGAAGCTGATCGCCGGCGGCGAGAACGTCGTGATGGTGGCGACCCACGCCGACGCTCCCGGCGAGGAGATCTGGTTTCCGAGCGTGGCGGCGCTCGCGTGCGCACACGGTCTCGAGCCGCTGCTCGTCGGCGAAGACGCCGGACCGGCGCTGGCGGCGCGCGTCAAGACCGCCGCGCCGGAGCTGATCCTCTCGGTCTGGTTCCGGACCGTGCTCTCCCCCGAGATCCTGGCCCTTCCGCGACTGGGCGCGTTCAACATCCACGGGTCGCTGCTGCCCCAGTATCGCGGCCGTGCGCCGGTGAACTGGGCCGTCCTGCGCGGGGAAACCCGCACCGGGGCCACCCTGCACCGGATGCGCTTGAAGCCCGACACGGGCGAGATCGTCGATCAGGAAGCCGTCGAGATCGGTCCCGATGAGACCGCGTTCCGGGTCCTGGAGAAGGTCACGCAGGCCGCCGTGCGCCTGCTCGAGCGGCAGCTGCCGGCGCTCAAGGCCGGCGGCGCGCCGGAGCGCCCGCAGGAGGAGTGGGCCGCGACGAGCTTCGGGCGCCGCAAGCCGGAGGATGGGCGCATCGACTGGTCGCGGTCGGCGCAGGAGATCCACAACCTGGTCCGTGCCGTGACGCATCCCTGGCCCGGGGCGTTCACCGACGTCTTCGGCGCGAAGACCTACCTCTGGGCGACGCGCCTGCCCAACCTCGCCGCCCACGACAACTTCCCCGGGCAGGTCCGCACCGAGGGGGGCCGGCTCTACGTCGCCTGCGGCGACGACCGCTACGTCGAGGTCCTCCGCCTCCAGAAAGAGGGGGAGGACGAGAAGGACTCCACCGAATTCCTGGCCGCCTCGCGGACGGCTTGAGCGAGGCCGCGCGGGCCGACTCCTCCGCGGAGGCCGGCGCGCGGCGCGCGGCAATCGTCGCCATCGCGGCGGCCCTGATCCTTCGGGCGCTCTTCCTGCTGCAGTTTCGCGAGAACCCCGACACCGAGGCCTACCGCGAGACGGCGTCCATCGCCGCGCGGGGAGGGCTCGTCTGGGCAGAGACCGTGCGCTACAACTACTCGCCGGTCTGGGCCTGGACGCTGAAGGGGCTCTTCCATCTCTCGCAGGCCACCGGCGCGCCGCTGACGGCGCTCGTGCTGGGCCTTCTCCTGGCGGGCGATCTCGCGACCGCCGCCCTGCTCTGGACGATCGGTCGCCGCCGGCTCGGGATGACGAGCGGCCGTGCGGCCGGCGCGGCGGCGCTGTTTCTAGCGAACCCCGTCTCCATCCTCGCGTCGAGCTTTCGCGGGATGTTCGACAACCTCGCGATCGTCTTTCTGCTCCTCGCGCTGTACGCG
>DATBIJ010000293.1:0-9961 GCA_036557025.1 Thermoanaerobaculia bacterium
TGCCCGGCCGATGCGGTGACGCGCGAGCAGATGTCGGTGTTCCTGCTGCGCACGCTGGAGGGATCCTCGTATCTCCCGCCGGCCTGCGTGACGCCGATCTTCTCGGATGTGCCTTGCTCGAGTCCGTACGCGGCCTGGGTCAACGAGATCGCCGGACGCGGGATCACGGCCGGTTGCGGCGGCGGAGCCTTCTGCCCGACCGACCCCGTCTCCCGATCCCAGATGGCCGTCTTCCTCACCGCCACCTTCGGACTCACCATCTACGCACCGTAAGGAGCCCTTTCTTCCCCTCTCCCCCCGTGTGGGGGAGAGGGTGGGGACACGGGAGCCACCAGCGATATCCTCGCCGGCGTGCTCGCCGCGACGCTCGCGACGCTCCTTGTGTGGCTGATGGGTGCCGCGGCCGCTGCCGTGTCTCCCGCGCCCGACCTGGTCCTGCTCGACGCGAAGATCTGGACCGGCGATCCGTCCCGGCGCGAGGCCCAGGCGCTGGCGATCCGCCACGGGCGGATCGTCGCGGTCGGCACGGACGCCGAGATCCGGCCGCGGGTCGGCCCCACCACGCGCATCGTGCAGGGCGGGGGTCGGCGCGTCGTGCCCGGCTTCATCGACGCCCATACCCACATGGCGATGGGGGGCTTCAATCGGCTCGCGGTGGACCTGCGATCCACGAAGGATCCGAAGGAGTTCACGAAGCGTCTCGCCGAGTACGCGAAGACGCGTCCCGCCGGGTCCTGGCTGACCGACGGCGCCTGGGATCACGAACAGTGGAACCCGCCCCGCCTGCCGACCCGCGAGATGCTCGATCCGGCCACCGGGGACCGGCCCGCGTGCCTCTCGCGCCAGGACGGTCACATGATGGTCTGCAACGGCCTGGCGCTCGAGCGGGCGGGGATCACGGCGGAGACTCCGGATCCTCCCGGCGGCGTGATCGTTCGGGACGCCGCGGGTCGGCCGACCGGCGTGCTGAAGGACGCCGCGATGGACCTTGTGTGGGCCGTGCGCCCCTCGCGCAGCGACCGTGAGGTCGACGAGGCCCTCGCGGCGGCGATGGCGCATGCGGCCGAAATGGGCGTGACATCGGTCCAGGATCTGCCCGGCGATCTCTCGGGCGTCGATGCCTGGGATCGCGTGCGCCGGAGAAAGCAGCTCACCGTGCGGGTCAACGTCCGGCCGACGCTGACGCAGTGGGAGGAAGCAGCGAAGCGGCGAGCGGCCTTGCGGCAGGACGAGTGGCTTCGGCTGGGCGGAGTGAAGGGATTCGCCGACGGCTCGCTGGGCTCTTCGACGGCGCTCTTCGAGCGGCCCTACGCCGACGACCCGAAGAACACCGGCGTGTACGCCGCCGAGGCGATCCCCCTGAAGGCCCTCGAGGATCGGGTCGCCGGCGCGGACCGCGCGGGCCTGCAGGTGGAGATCCACGCGATCGGCGACCGGGCGAACAAGGAGATCCTGGATCTCTTCGAGAGAGTCGCCGCGGGCAACGGCGCCCGCGACCGGCGGTTCCGCATCGAGCACGCGCAGCATCTGCGGCCCCAGGACGTCGGGCGCTTCGCGCGCCTCGGGGTGATCGCCTCGATGCAGCCCTTCCACGCCGTCGACGACGGGCGGTGGGCCGACCGGCGGATCGGTGCGGAGCGCAGCAAGACGACCTACGCCTTCCGGTCGCTCCTCGACGCCGGAGGAAGGCTCGCCTTTGGCTCGGACTGGGACGTCGCCCCGCTCTCGCCGATCCTCGGGATCGACGCCGCGGTCAACCGCCGCACGATCGACGGCAAGAACCCGACCGGCTGGGTCCCGCAGCAGCGGATCACGGTCGAGGAAGCCCTGCGCGCCTACACGAGCGAGGCGGCCTTCGCCGCCTTCGAGGAGTGGGAGAAGGGGACCCTCGCGCCCGGACGCCTCGCCGACTTCGTCGTGCTCTCCAAGGACATCCTCTCGATCCCGACTTCCGAGATCCCGTCGGCGGCGGTGGACGTCACGGTCGTCGGGGGCCGCATCGTCCACGGCCCGGCCGAGGCATCCGGCGGCGCGCCGCGCCCGTAGAGCCTTCATGCGGCGCCTCGCGGCGGGCCTCGCCGTTCTGCTGCTGGCGGCGCCGGCCGCCGCCCACGAGCTGGGCAACATCCGCGCGCGCATCGCGCTTGCGAAGGGCGGAGGGTTCCGCGTCCGCCTGATCGTGGACCGCGAGCACCTCCCGCCTCACTTCGGCGCCGATGCCCCGATTTCCGGCGGGCCCCCGATCGAGGATCTGCCCGCGGGGCTGGAGCCGCGCCTGGGCGGCGTGCTGCGCGCCGCGGCGCGAGGCGCCCGCATCACCTACGACGGGAGCCCCGTGGCGTTCCGCGCCCGGCTGATCCGGCCCGACGGGATGACGGAGGCGCAAGCGATCGAGCACCTCGCCCAAACCGCCGAGGTCTCCCTGGAGCTTTGGGGCGAGGCGCCTCCCGGCGCGCGGCAGTTCGCGTTCGCGAACTCGGCGCAGACCGGCGCGTTTCTGCTGATCCTGGAGGTCGAGGGGGACAAGGGCATCTATCGAACCTGGCTCGAGCCCGGAAAGTCCTCGCCGCCCTTCACGCTCGGCGAGGCCCTGCGCTCGCCCTCGCGCGGCGAGGTCGTGCGGCGATACCTCGTGCTCGGCTTCACCCACATCGTCCCGAAAGGGCTCGACCACATCCTCTTCGTGCTGGGCCTGTTCCTGCTCTCGCCCAGGATCAAGTCGCTGCTGTGGCAGGTCAGCGCGTTCACGCTGGCCCACACGCTCACGCTCGCGCTGTCGGTGTACGGCGTGGTCTCGCTGCCCTCGCGCGTCGTCGAGCCCGCGATTGCCCTTTCGATCGTCTTCGTGGCGGTCGAGAACGTGCTCGCACGCCGTCTCACGCCCTGGCGGCCCGTCGTGGTGTTTCTGTTCGGGCTGCTGCACGGCCTGGGGTTCGCGGGCGTGCTGACCGAGCTCGGCTTGCCGCGGTCGCAGTTCCTCGCGGCCTTGCTCTCCTTCAACGTCGGCGTGGAGCTCGGGCAGCTCGCCGTCATCCTCGTGGCGGCGGTCCTGCTCGCGCTGCCCTTCGGGAAGAAGCCCTGGTATCGAAGCCGCATCGAGGTCCCGGCCTCGCTCGCCATCGCGGCGGTCGCGCTCGTCTGGTTCGTCCAGCGCCTCGGCATGACGTAGCGGCACGTTAGACTTGCGCGCCATGGCGCGCATCCGCCGGCTCTCCGGCGCCGTGATCGATCGAATCGCCGCGGGAGAGGTCGTCGAGCGGCCGGCGTCCGTCGTCAAGGAGCTGGTCGAGAACGCGCTGGACGCCGGGGCCTCGCGCGTCGAGGTCGACGTCGAGGGCGGCGGCATCCGGAAGATCCTGGTTCGCGACGACGGCACCGGGATGGCGCGCGAGGACGCGCGGCTCGCGGTCGAGCGGCACGCCACGTCCAAGATCGCCTCCGACGCGGACCTGGCCTCGGTCGCGACCTATGGATTCCGCGGTGAGGCGCTGCCGTCGATCGGCTCGGTCTCCCGGCTGACCTTGACGACCGCCGACGGCGGCACGGGCCAGGCGGCGCGCGTGCGGGTCGAGTACGGGGCGGCTCCCCGGCTGGAGACGGCGGCGCGGCCGCGGGGGACCGACGTGCTCGTCGAGGAGCTGTTCGCGAAGACGCCGGGGCGGCGCAAGTTCCTCTCCTCGCCGGATGCCGAGGGCCGCCACGCCGCCGCCGCGGTGACCCGCGCCGCCCTCGCGAACCCGAGCGTCGCGTTCTTCCTCCGCTCCAACGGGCGCGACATCCTCGAGGCCCCGGCCGCCGTGGATCGCGCGGCGAGAATCCTCCAGGTCTTCGGCCGCGACCTGCTCGGGGAGCTCGAGCCGCTCGAGGCACGGGCGGGGGACCTGCACCTGCAGGGCTACGTCACGCGCGGCTCCGTGACCTTCGCGAACCGGCGCCATCAGCACCTCTTCGTCAACGGCCGGCCGGTCGAGGACCGCGCGCTGTCCCGGGCGATCGGACAGGCGGCGCGGGAGGCGATCCGGACCGATCGCCACCCGGCGGTGTTTCTCTTTCTTCAGGCCGCGCCGGGCGCCGTCGACGTCAATGTCTCGCCGGCCAAGACCCAGGTCCGCTTCGCCGACGGCGGCACCGCCTACCGGCTCCTGTACCACGGCGTCGTGTCGGCGCTGCTCTCGGGCAAGGAGGAGCGGCGCCTCCGGGTCGTGTCGATGGCCGGCCCGATCGGCGGCGCCTCCGCCGTCGGCGAGCCGCCGTCGGACTACCCCCACGACGCGGCCGAGAGCCCCCGCGGTTCCGACGGCCCGGCGACGCCACCGCGCCCGCGCGTCGAGCCGCCGCCGGCCGCGGCTCCGGCGCCCGCCGTGCGTCCGCCGGAGCTTTCCGCGATCGGCCAGCACCGCGAGTCCTACATCGTGGCGTCCGGGCCGGAGGGCCTGCTGATCGTCGACCAGCACGCGGCGCACGAGCGGGTCCTCTACGAGCGCATCCGCGACCGCATCGCGTCGGGCCGCGTCCTGTCGCAGCGGCTCCTGATGCGGGTGCCCTTCGAGGCCACGCCGGAGGAAGCCGAGACGTTGGCCGCGCGCGAGACCGAGCTCTCGGCCGCGGGCTTCGAGCTCGAGCCGATGTCGGGTAAGACCTGGGCCCTCGCCGCCCTGCCGGCGGAGGCGACGGGTCGCGAGCCCAAGGAGCTGCTCTCGGACGCGCTCGCCCGGCTGGCGGAGGCGGGGAGCGAGGCGACACCGGAGCAGCGGCGCGACAAGATCGCCGCGAGCCTCGCCTGCCGCTCCGCCGTGACGATCCGCTGGCACCTCACACCCGAGGAGATCCGGCGTTTACTCGCGGACTGGCAGAAGGCGGGAGACCGCTTCACCTGCCCGCACGGGCGGCCCGTGGTGCTGGCGCTATCGGAGGAAGAGCTGGAGCGCTACTTCAAGAGACGATAGGCGGCGGGTGGGGGTCATCTTCCGACGAGCCCGAAGCTCACGCCCTGGGGATCGAGCAGGATCGCCATCACCTCGCCCTGCGGCAGGGTCTGCGGAGGGATGATGGCCCGGGCGCCGAGGCCTTCCGCACGCCGAACGTAGTCCTCGACGGAATCGACTCGGATGAAGAGCTGGACGACGCTGTGCCCCTCCGGCGGCGAGGGCCAGATCCCGCCCGCAATCCCTTCCTTCGTGCCGGTGTCGACCGTGCGGTATCCCATCGGGTTGTCTGCCGAGACCCGCCAGCCGAAGAGGTCTCCGTAGAACGCGGCGGCGCCGTCGGGGTCCTTCGAGAGGATCTGCCATTGCGTGACCGGACAGCTCATCGGGGTGTCTCCTTTTCCCTTGCGAGCGTCGTGACCGGGTAGAGAGCGATCTCGAGGCGATAGACGTCGTCCGCGGGCTCGGCCTCCAGCTCATCGATCAGCTGCTGGCGGAACTTGACGATCATCGCGATCGCGCGCGGGACGCGGGCTCCCGCGACGGCCAGCGTGATCGCGAGGTGCTCGCGCCGCGCCGGTGCCGCCGCGGACAAGGAGGCCGCCGAGAGCCGCCCCGCCTGGACGAAGAGCTCCTCGATCGTTGGTCCGCCGATCTGCTCGAGGTTCGCGACGGCGTCTCCGGAGAGGTCGACCCAGCGGTCTTCTGCGGCCATTTCCAGGAGGCCGAGGCGGATCAGCCGCTGCAACGCGACGTTGACGAGGTCGACACCGATCCCGAGGACGCGCGCGATCCAACGGCTGTCCGGCCGGAACTCCTGCAGACGGGTCAGTTCCAGGATCGCGAAGTGCTCCCACCCCGCGATGAGGGCGATCGTGTCGCCGGAGAGCGAGTCGCGGCTGTCGTCGCCCTGCGGATCACCGTCGCGGGCGGCGTTCTCGACGTAGCGCGCGATGACCTCCTCCGGGAGGTCGAGCTTCGCCCCGAGCGTCTCGATGGTGCGGCGCGTGATCGCCCGGCGGCCCCGCAGCCACTGCGAGAGGCTCGAGTGATCCACCTCGAGCTGCATCGCGAAGGCGCGCAGCGAGTACTGCGCGTTGGCCGCGCAGCGGCGGGCAAGCTCGGATTGCAGCAACAGCCGGAAGCTCGATTGCGGCGTGGAGGGGGTTCCCGACAAGAGGGATTTCACGCGGTCGATGCTAACCGCGCCGAGGACGCCTCGAGGAGCCCGGCGGCGAAAACCGGGGCAGCGTCCCTGCCCCGGTCCGCTCCGAGCCCCTGAAAAGAATCGGGCGAGGCCATCGCCCCGCCCGCAGGTTCGTCGGACGGCAGGGACTACGCGCCGGTGCGCGGCGGCATCCCCGTGCCGTTGGCGTTTTCCGATCGCGTGCGTCGGACGTGGCTGACGATCAGGACCAGCCCCAGCAGAACCAGCGCCAGCGGCGTGCCCCACTCGTCCATGAAGCTCCAGTCGATATCGACGTAGCGGTCGAGAAGCCAGAGCGTGCCGATGCCGACCATCACGACGCCCCAGAACAGTCCGGCGGTCCCCTTGGCTGCCTTGCGGAGCTGCTCGTTGGGCGCGTAGCCGGACTCGGTCACGATCCCGAGGTTGATCGCCCGGGCCTGTCGCACGGCGTCGATGATGCCGAAGAACCAGATGAACCCGATGACGGGCCCGAAGAACTCGCCTCCGCCGCGCGCCGACATGAAGATCGCGAGGCAGAAGGCCCCGACGATCATGAAGGCGCGGTTGTAGAGGCCCAGATACAGGTGCCCCAATCCCGGCATCACCGACAGCAGGCCGGCCAGACCGGGAGACTTGCGCTCCACGAAGGTCGGCACCGGCACGACCGCCGGCGCGGGCGGGGGCACGGGGGCCGGCCCGGCGACGGGCGCCGGCGCGGCGGGCGGGGTGTTGACCGTGTTGGGGTCCATCGTCACTCTCCTCGAGGCGTCGCCGTCAGGCGCGCCAGGTCCTCAAGTGCGTCTCGTTCTGCTTGTCCTGTCCCGAGGACTCTCCCGGCGCCGGGCGGGTCTTCTCGGGCGTTTCGGTTTTCATGAAGCGGGCGATGGCGTTGGCGACCACGGCGCGTCCATAACCACCGGCACGGCCGCGCAGGACCGCGAACTCTCGGATCGCATCCTCCTGCAGCGCACCGATTCGGTCGGCCACCTTTTCGCGCACGCTGCGGGCCGCCACCTCGGCTCCGCGCTCGATCGGGGGCGCCAGGACGCTGCCGCCCCTCGCCAGGTCCGCGGGGTTGAACCCGATCAGCATCATCACGACGGCGGCCGCATAGGCGAGTCCGATCGCGCCGCGCGGGCTCCAGAGCCAGGCGAGCGAAGAGGGCGCGGCCCGCCGGCTGGGGGTGGGGGTGTGGGTCGTCGGACGGGTCGCCGCCAGGCGCCCCGCCATCCATGGCGCGGCGGCGGGCGAGACGAGCTCTCCCAGCACGCCGAAGGTCGCCGCGGTCTCCTGACAGCCCTCGCACCGCGTCACGTGGAAGTCCAGCCGCGCGCGATCGCGCGCCGCGAGCTCTCCGTCGAGGGACCGGGCGATCCACTCATCGGCGGCCTCGCAGGAGACCGTGCGCGAGGGAATCGTCAGGAGCGCTTCGCGAAGCGACGGGCTCCACACGGGCACGCGAAGCGACGCCGCGAGCTCGAGCCTCGCGTCGACGTCGCGTCCTAGCGCCTCGCAGACCGCGCAGGTCTCGCGGTGGAGCGAGAACTCGGACTCGCGCCCGGCCGACAGCAGGGATTCGCCCTGACGGCAGCTCACGCGAACCCTCCAGCGAAGGCCGCCAGGGCCTGAACGGTCGCCATCGGGCGGCTCTCGTGGCGCTCGCGGATCTTCTTCGCGACCTCCGCGCGCGCCCGGAACAGCCGCGACTTGACGGTGCCGTCGGGCAGACGCAGGGCGCGACCGATCTCTTCGTAGGCCATCCCGTCGAGGTCGCGCAGGACCAGGATCTCCGCCAGGTCCTCCGGGATCTCCGAGATGGCCCAGAACAGCAGCTTCGTGCGCTCCTTGCGCAGGGCGTCGGCGGAAGGGTCGTCCTCCGACCGCAGGAGCGGAGCCACGGCGTCGTCCTGGACGAACCGGAAGGAGCGCTCACGCTTGCGGCGCCGATAGCGATCGATGCAGAGGTTGCGCGCGACCGAGACGATCCACGCCACCAGCGGGAAGCTGCCGTCGTAGCGGTGGAGGTTCTCGAAGACCTTCAGGAAGATCTCCTGCGTGAGCTCCTCGGCATCCTCCCGCTTCAGCGTGAAGTGGTAGGCCACCGAATAGAGCCGAGGTCCGAACAACTCCACCATCTCTCTCCAGGCGTCGTCATTGCCGCTGCGGCACTTTTCGACGAGGCTTTTTTCGTCCGCAGCTTCCAACGCTCTCCTCCCTTCCACAGGACGCAGGTCCGGGAAGAAAGTTCACGCACGCCCCGAAGAGAGCTTTCCGGGCTCCCTCGATGCCCCGGCGCCAAGAGCTTACAACAGAAGGCTTTACGAGGCCGGCGGGCGACGCCGGCCGCCCCGCCGCCCCCGCCGGCGCCGTTTGGCACCCGTCGCGGCCGCCCCCGAGGGGCCCACGGGAACCCCGGTCTCGGCCTCGAAGGCCTCCCGGGCCCTTCTCGCCCGCTCCCAGAGCTCCCGCCAGTCACGGACGATGTCGCTGCCTCGGCCCGTCGCCATCGCGCGCAGCTCGAAGAGCGACAGCGCGGTCGGGAACTCCTCGCGGAAGGCGAGCCGGCGGGTCGCGACACGAGTGTCCGGGCGATGCGACAGGCGGCCCACCAGAGCCAGGGCCGCCTTGATGCGGTGCGTCACCGCGTGGGGCAGCGCCATCCGCAGTGCGATCGGCGCCGCGGCGTCCTCGATGATCGTCGCGAGCAACGAGGGAGAGGGATCGCCGTCGGGCGCGGCGGCGCGAACTCGTGCCCGCACGATCGGCAGGAAGAACAGGGCGAAGAGGACGGCGTCCTCGTAGACGCGACCGCGGCGCCGCTCGGCATCGAGCACGTCGAGCAGGGCCCAGAAGAGATGCCCGGTACCGTGCGGGTGCTCGGGATCGAACTCGGAGAGCACGCGGGTGAGCTCCGGGAGCAGGACATCCAGCAGCCCGACTTCGCGCAGGAGCAGGAAGGTCGGCAGGGCGTGGCCTCCCTTGAGCGACTGGAGCAGCTCCTCGGTGACCCGCGGCGGGGCCGACTTGGCGATCTCCTTGCGGTGGTCGAGGATCGCCTCGTAGGCGTCGGGCGTGATCGCGAAGCCCAGGCGGCTCGCGAACTCCACCGCGCGCATCATCCGGACGGGGTCTTCGCGGAACCGCACGCTGGCGTCGCCGATCGTGCGCACGAGCCCCGCCTCGAGGTCTTCCAGCCCCCCGACGTAGTCGAGGACCGAGAAGCTGCCGATGTCGTAGAAGAGGCCGTTGATCGTGAAGTCCCGGCGCAGGGCATCCTGTCGCGCCGTCCCGTAGGTGTTGTCCTCGGTCACGAGCAGATCGGGGGAGCCCTCCGCGTCGGCCTCGGCGACCTCCGGCCGGCGCCGGAACGTGGCGACCTCGACGACCTTTCCGCCCGGGAAGAGCAAGTGCGCCAAGCGGAAGCGCCTCCCGATCAGGCGGCAGTTTCGAAAGAGCCGCCGGATCGCCGGGGGGTGAGCGTCCGTTCCGATGTCGAAGTCCTTGGGCTCGCGGGACAGCAGCAAATCGCGCACGCTGCCGCCGACGAGGTACGCCTTGTAGCCGGCGCCCGACAGCCGGTAGAGCACCTTGAGGGCATCCGGATCGATCCGGCGCCTCGAGATCGGGTGCGCGCTGCGGGGGCGGACGACCGGCGGGGCTTCGTCCTTCCTCTGTTCGATTTTCGATCCGGGCCGGACCGCCGGGGAGGCGGCGGCCTCTGTCCGGGATGCGTCGCTAATGACTGCCGTCTCCCATCTGCCGATCAGTCCCCATTCTATCCGAACCGATTGAAGGAATTGAGGTTTTGACTTTGTGGGAGGGCTGGGTAAAGATACGCGCGTTTTCG
>DATBIJ010000294.1:0-4236 GCA_036557025.1 Thermoanaerobaculia bacterium
CGGCGAGCCTCTCCTTGCCGCCTTTGCGCCGCACAAGACCCTGCTGGAGGTCCTGCGCGAGGACCTCTCGCTCCCCGGGACCAAGCACGGCTGCGAGCTGGGGGAGTGCGGAACGTGCGCCGTTCTCATCGATGGCGAGCCGGTGCTGTCCTGCCTGGTGCTGGGCCTGGAATGCGAGGGACGCCACGTCGAAACCGTCGAGGGGATGGCCGGCAAGGATGGGCTCCACCCGCTCCAGAAGGCCTTCGTGGATCTCGGCGCGGCCCAGTGCGGCTACTGCACGCCCGGTTTCCTGCTGACGGCGCGCGCGCTGCTCGAAGAGAACCCGCGGCCGACGCGCGCGCAGATCCAGGAGGCGCTCGCCGGCAACCTCTGCCGATGCACCGGGTATCTGAAGATCTACGAGGCCGTCGAGCTCGCGGCGGCCTGGATGCGCGGCGAGCAGGCCGAGCCGTCGAAGCAGACGCTGTACGGCTTCGACTTCGACGAGAGCGGGCTTCTTCCTGTTCACCGGAGCTGACGCCATGTCCTCATCCGATTCCCCATTCCCTATTCCCCATTCCCGTCTCAAAACCCGCGTCGTCGGCCGGCCCTTGCCGAAGGTCGACGCCCACGCGAAGGTCACCGGTCAGACGCGCTTCGCGGACGATCTCTTTCTGCCGCGGATGCTGCACTGCAAGCTGCTGCGCTCGACGATCGCGCATGCCCGCATCGTCTCGATCGACGTCTCGAAGGCCCTCGCGATGCCCGGCGTCGTCACGGTCGCGACGGGCGCGGAGCTCCCCATTCCCTTCGGCATCCTGCCGGTCTCCCAGGACGAGCACGCGCTCTGCACCGATCGGGTCCGGTTCGTCGGCGATCCCGTGGCGGCCGTCGCGGCAATCGACGAGGATGCCGCGTTCGACGCTCTCGACGCGATCGACGTCGTCTACGAGCCGCTGACACCGATCGCCTCGATCGAGGAGGCGGCACGGACGCCGGAGCCGCGCATCCACGACTACGGGGACGAGGGCAACTTCCACAAGCTCGTGTCGATGGAATTCGGCGACGTCGCGGAGGGCTTCGACGCGGCCGACAAGGTCTACGAAGACCTCTTCTTCTACGAGGGGAACAACCATCTCGCGCTCGAGCAGCACGCGGCGGTCGCGGACTGGGGCCCGGACGGGAAACTGACGCTCTACTCCTCCACGCAAACCCCCCATTACGTGCACCGCGCGCTCGCGAAGGTGCTCTCGCTGCCCGCGGCGCGCATCCGCGTCATCGCGACGCCCAACGGGGGGGGATTCGGCGGCAAGTCCGACCCGTTCCAGCACGAGATCGTGGTGGCGCACCTCTCGCGGGTCACGGGCCGTCCCGTGAAGATCTGCCTGACCCGGGAGGAGGTCTTCTACTGCCACCGCGGCCGCCACCCGACGCTGATGCGGGTGAAGACCGGCGTGAAGAACGACGGCGCCATCACGGCGATGCACTTCGAGACGGCGCTCGACGGCGGGGGATACGGCTCCTACGGCGTCGCGTCGACGTACTACACCGGCGCGCTGCAGACCGTGACCTACAAAGTCCCCGCCTACCGTTTCGACGGGGCGCGGGTCTTCACCAACAAGCCGCCCTGCGGCCCCAAGCGGGGCCACGGCACGCCACAGCCGCGGTTCGCGCTCGAGGTGCAGCTGGACAAGATCGCGTGCGACCTCGGGTTGGACCCGGCGGAGATGCGCCGCCGGCACCTCGCGCCCCGCGACTCGCTGACCGCCAACTTCCTCCGGATCGGATCGATGGGGCTCGGGGCCTGCATCGACAAGGTCGTCCTTGCCTCGGGCTGGCGCGATCGGCGAGGCCGTCTCCGCCAGGGGCGCGGTCTGGGCCTCGCGTGCTCGTCCTACCTGACCGGGGCGGGGCTGCCGATCTACTGGAACGCGATGCCGCAGTCGGGGGTGCAGCTCAAGCTCGACCGCAGCGGCGGCGTGACGGTGTTCTGCGGGTCGACCGAGATCGGGCAGGGCAGCGATTCGGTGCTCGCCTATCTCGTCGCGGAAGTGCTCGGCGTCCTCGTCTCCGACATCCGGATCGTGACGGGCGACACCGACCTCACGCCGGTGGATCTGGGCTCCTACTCCTCGCGCGTCACGCTGATGACCGGCAACGCCGCCATCCAGGCGGCCGAGCGGGCGCGGGAGCTGCTGCGCGAGCCCGTCGCGAAGAATCTCGGCCTTCCCAGGGATCGGCTGGTCTTCGCGGAAGGGCGCGTCTTCGACGCGGAGGATCCGCAGAAGGGGATGAGCTTCGGGGAGGCGGTGATCCTCGGCGAGTCCGCCCACGGCACGCTCGGCACGGTCGGCTCCTACTCGCCGCCCCCGTCGGCGGGCCGCTACCGCGGGGCGGGCGTGGGCCCTTCGCCGGCGTACTCCTACTCCGCTGCGGTCGTCGAAGTAGAGGTCGACCCGGACACCGGCATCACCCGCGTCGTCAAGATCTGGATCGCGCACGACGTGGGCAAGTGCATCAACCCGCTGCTCGTGATCGGACAGGTCGAGGGCTCGGTCTACATGGGACTGGGCGAAGCGATGATGGAGGAGATGGCCTACCGCTCGGGCGTCAACGGGAACGTCGTGCACAAGTTCCCGTCGATGCTCGAATACAAGAGTCCCACGACGAAGGAGATGTGCGACGTCGAGACCTTCCTGATCGAGGACCCGGATCCCAACGGGCCTTTCGGCGCGAAGGAGGCCGGCCAGGGTCCCCTCTTGCCGATCCCTCCCGCGTTCTGCAACGCGATCTACGACGCCGTCGGAGTGCGCATCGACGAGATCCCCGCCACGCCGGAAAAGGTCCGCAAGGCGCTGCGCGAGAAATCGCGGGGCCGGGCGGGGCGCGTCGGTCCGACGTCGTTCCCGGCGATTCCCTACCCGCCGCCCATCCACGTGCCGACGCCGGAGCAGGGAGGCGACGGCCGCGCGGTCGACGCCGCGGTGACCGGCGCGGGCGGCGTCCGCGGCGCGATCCCCGGCGGAGCGGCGCGCCCATGATGCGCCTGCCGCGCTTCCGCTTCCGCGCCGCGGCGTCGGTCGACGAGGCCGTGCGGATGAAGGCCGATGCCGGTCCCGGCGCCGCCTTCGTGGCCGGCGGGACGGATCTCTATCCGAACATGAAGCGGCGCCAGCAAACGCCGGAGACGGTCATAGGGCTCTCCCGCGTCTCCGCGCTGCGGCGCATCGAGCCGCGCGACGATGGCCTCTCGATCGGCTCCGCGGTGACCCTCTCCGCGCTGGAGCGCGACCCGCGGATCCGCGAGGGGTATCCCGGGCTCGCGCACGCCATCGCGGAGATCTCCACGCCCCCGCTTCGCAATATGGGAACGCTCGGCGGCAACCTCCTGCTGGACACGCGGTGCAACTACTACGACCAGAACTACGAGTGGCGGAAGGCGATCGCGTTCTGCATGAAGAAGGATGGCGAGGTCTGCTGGGTCGCCCCGGGCTCGCCGAAGTGCCTCGCCGTGCAGTCGGCCGACTCGGTGCCCGTGCTCGTCGCCATGGGCGCCCGTGCGGTGCTGCGCTCCGCGGCGGGCGAGCGCGAGATCGCGGTCGAATCGCTCTTCCAGAACGACGGGATCGACTACCTGACCAAGCGCCCGGATGAGCTGCTCACCGAGATCCTCCTGCCGAAGGTCAACGGCTGGCGCGCCTCCTATCGGAAGCTCCGCCGTCGCGGCGCCTTCGATTTTCCCGTGCTCTCCGTCGGAGCGTTCATCGCGCGAGACGGAGAGACCGTCGCGCGGGCGCGCCTCGTGCTGGGCGGCGTCTCTTCGGCACCCATCCGCCTGGAGGCGTCGGAGCAGGCCCTCGCCGGGCGGCGGCTCGACGAGGCCGCGATTCGGGATGCCGCCGCGGCCGCGAGCGGCCCCTCGCGGCCCATGGACAACACGGACTATTCGTTTCTCTGGAGGAAGCAGATGACCGGGAAATTCGTCGCGCTCGCCCTCGGAGATCTCGTCTGAGGCCGCCACTCTTCGCGGCTGCGTAATCCGTGGCCAGTCGAGAACGCCGAGTCGAGATGTACTTTCGGGAACCAATGTCGGGCGCGCCCGCGGAGTGCATGCTCCACGCCATCCGGAGAGGACGCCGACACCACCGAACGCGCGATCGGCTCTTAGTCCTGTCCCTGCCGACGGTTGAGACTCGATTTCGACGTGCCCGGCGGCGTCGACATAAATGAAACGACTGGACTTGAAACGCGAGA
>DATBIJ010000295.1:0-11775 GCA_036557025.1 Thermoanaerobaculia bacterium
CTCGTGACGAACGCGAAGAAGAAGCTCGCCTAGCGCTATGGGGTCAGGTCTTTAGTTGTAAGTTTTGTGCCAGAATCTCTTGTCAGAAGACCGTCAAGAAACCGTCAAGGATTGTTGTCGAAAAGCTAACAACTAAAGACCTGACCCCACGCCGAACTTCTTGCCCACGGTGACGAAGGCCTCGGCCGCACGGTCGAGGTCTTCTTGCGTGTGGGCGGCGGAGACCTGGCAGCGCAGGCGCGCCTGTCCCTGCGGAACCACGGGGTAACCGAAGCCGGAGACGTAGATGCCCTCCTCCAGGAGGGCCTTGCCCATCGCGAGCGCCTTCGCGGTGTCGCCGACGATGACCGGGACGATGGGGTGCGTGCCGTGAGGGATCTGGAAGCCGGCGCCGGTCATGGCGCGGCGGAACCGCATCGTGTTCTCGCGCAGGCGCGCGACCGGCGAGGGATCCTCCCGCAGCATGCGAAAGGCCTCGAGCGATCCCGCGGCGACCGCCGGCGGCAGCGAGTTGGAGAACAGGTACGTCCGGCTGCGCTGGCGGAGGGTCTCGATCAACGGCCGGGGCCCGGTCACGAAGCCGCCCGCGGCGGAGCCCATCGCCTTGCCGAGGGTGCCGGTCGTGATCGGGATCCGATCGAAGACGCCCTGCTCCTCGGCCGTCCCGCGGCCGGTGGCACCCAGCACGCCGGTCGCGTGCGAGTCGTCGACGGCCAACAGCACCCCGTGGCGCTCGCAGATGGCGACCAGCTCCCGAAGGTTCGCCTCCTCTCCCTCCATCGAGAAGACGCCGTCGGTGATCATGAGGCGATACCGCGAGGCCGTGTCCTCGCCGAGCATCCGCTCGAGGGCCGCCATGTCGTTGTGCGGCACGCGGAACCGCTTGGCCTTGCAGAGGCGCACGCCGTCGATGATCGAGGCGTGGTTGAGCTCATCGGAGTAGAGCCCGTCCGGCTCGTCCAGGACGGCCGCGAAGAGCCCCTCGTTCGCGTTCCAGCACGACATGTAGAGGATCGTGTCCTCGGTCCCGAAGAAGGAGGCGATCTCGGCTTCGAGCTGCTTGTGCAGCTCCTGCGTCCCGCAGATGAAGCGCACCGAGGCGAGGCCCGCGCCCCAGCGGTCGATCGCCTTCTTCTGGGCCTCCTTGATGCGCGGGTGGTTGGCGAAGCCGAGGTAGTTGTTGGAGGTCAGCATCACGACGTCGCGGCCGCCGGCGGTCACCCGCGCGCCCTGCGGTGTCTGCAGGATCAGCTCTTCCTTGTAGGTGCCTTTCTGGCGCAGCTCGGCCATCTGTGCCGAGAGGTGGTCGAGCAGCGTTCCCGTCGACGAGGCGCGTGCGGTCTCGGTCTTGTGCTCCATCTCAGCTCTCCGAGAGAACCCTGCCGGCGACCCGGTCGCCGGGGAAGGCGGAATCGAGCGCCGCGATCGCCCGTTCGAAGCCGGCCGCGTCGGCGGCGACGACCTCGGCGCAGATCGTGGGCCGGTTGACGATCTCCGAGGTCCCCGTCCAGTTCTTGACGATGACTGCCTGCGCGGGCTCCTCGACGAAGAACAGGACGTCGTCCAAGTCCTCGAGGGCGCGGTACGCGGCCCGGTGCGCGCCCTCGACCTCGTCCTTGCGAAGACAGACGCCGGCCAGCCCGAGGACGCGCAGGGTGTTCGGCTCGAACTCCGTGCGGTCCCAGTTCTTCCAGATCCGCTCGCGCGGCACGAGCTGGAAGCGGTAGGCGAGATTGGAGAGACGCGATTCTTCGAGCGCGAACTCGGCGATGCGCCGGTCGGTCAGTTCCTGGTCCGGACTGGGTCGTGGGGGCTTGTTGGTCGGCATGTCGTCCTCACGGGGCTCCGTTGGGATAGAAGACCACCTTCATCGCTTCGCGATTCTCCAGCAGCGTCATGGCGTCGTGAAACCTCTCGAGGCCATCGTACTCGTTGGTGACCAGATCTTCGACCCTCAGGCCGGCACCCAGCAGATCGAGCATCTTGATCCAGGTGTCGAAGATCCGCCGGCCGGTGATGGCCTTGATCGTCAGGCCCTTGAAGATCAGATCCTCGGTGAACCTCGCGATCGTCACCGCGCTGTCCCGCGGCAGGCCCAGGAGCGAGACGATCGCGCCGGGGCGCGCGGCCGCGAGGCCCAGGTTGATCGAGGCCTCGGCGCCGGAGAGCTCCAGCACGACCTCGACGCCGCCCCCCGCGGCCTCCTTGACCGACCCCACGGGATCCTTGGTCCGGGTCAGGTCGATCGCGGTGAAGTGCGTCAGGCTCCGCGACTTCGCCCAGCGCCGCGCGTGGGCGACCGCGGCGGCGTTGACGTCGGTGATGACGATTCGCGACGCGCCCGAGAAGCGGGCGATCTCGGCGCACATCGCGCCGATCGGACCGTAGCCCAGGACCGCGACGGAGCGACCCGAGAGATCCACGACCTGTGTCGTGTGGACGGCGTTGCCGAGCGCGTCCAGAAAGGCGCCGACCTTCGGCGGCACGACCTTCGGGTCCAACGGCACGACGTTGAAGGCGGGAACCACGACGTACTGCGCGAAGCAGCCGTCGGCGTGGATGCCGAGGATGCGGGTGTTCTCGCAGACGTGCCGCTGTCCCGTCCGGCAGGGGCGGCAGTAGCCGCAGGTGACGTGCATCTCGGAAGAGACGTATTGCCCCTCCGAGAGGTGCGGCCGCTTGCCGCCGGGTCCGAAGGAGACGATCTCGCCGCAGAACTCGTGGCCGTAGACGCGCGGCGGCTTCATCATCTCCATGACGGAAGAGTGCCCCTGGTAGATGTGCTTGTCGGAGCCGCAGACCGCGGTCGCGAGGACTTTGATCAGCACCTCCGCCTGGCCCGGCACGGGCACCGGCACCTGCCGCACCTCGGTCGCGCCGGGCCCCGCGCCGGCGCGCGTCTTGACCACGGCGGTCATGGAAGACGGGAATCGGGAATCGGGAATCGGGAATCGATTCCCGGATGTCGGCCTCGGGCGTATGACGCTCCTTTTGCGGGCCCTGGTTCGATTCCCCATTGCCGATTTCCGATTACCGATTTCGTTCTTCCGTCCCACGGCCTTCGATTCCCGTCTCAATCCCCTGCCTCGTCGTCGCGGACGAACCCGGCGTTCGCGGCCGCGGCGGCGGAAACCGCCACCGGCCGCACACGCTTCTCGACGGTCTCCCGCGTGCCCGCGATTCGGAGCTTCTCGAAGAGGAACGCGAACTTCTTCTCGAGGCTCGCGGCGATGGCCTCGCGCGTTCCCATCGGCAGGTTCCAGAAGCGCTCCTTGTACTTCCCGATCGCGAGCTTGCGGTTGCGATAGAGGAACTGCGCGTCCGTCTCCCCGGGCTTGCGGTCGGCGGCGGGGGACTCGAAGACCCAGCGCTCGACCTCGCGCTTGAGCGGCAGCGGCAGGGAGGGGTGATCGAAGACCGTGTTCTGGAAGTCCGTCGCGAGGTGGACCTCGACGCAGTCGTGGTCCGGGAAGCTTCCGAAGTACTCCGCGGGCAGAGTCGAGGCCCCGTGCTGGACCGTTCCCGCGTTGCCGTACTCCTCGCGGGCGATCTTGGAGACCGTGCGGATCAATCCGAAGTCGATCGCGACGCGCACGATCGAGCCGTCCGGTCCGACGACGCCGCCGTGCGAGGAGCCGGTCTGGATCGAGACCTTCGAGATGCCGGGCGTCTCCCCGATCCGGTTCTGCAGGCCGTCGATGTACGCCCGGAACTCGTCGGGGGTCGTGTTGTGCTTGCCGACCTCGCCGATCTCCCCGCCGATGGAGACCGGCATCTCCTTCGGCTCGTGTCGGCGGATGGACTCGACCAGCCGGGCCGTCATGCGGCAGTTCGTCTCCTGCTGTTCGGGAAGCGTCGGGCGCGAGAGGTCCACGAGCGTGGAGGTGTCGACGTCGATCTGGAAGAAGCCGGCCGGGATCGACTCCGCGATCAGCGCCTCCAGCGCCTTCATCTCCTTCTCGGGATCCTCTTTGAACTTCTTCGGGTTCGCCTGGTAATGGTCGCCCTGGACGAACACGGGCCCGCTCCAGGACTCCTTGATCGCCGCGCCGAGCACGACGCACGCGTACTCGGCGGGCCGCTGGTCGGTGTATCCCATCTCGCTGCGGGCGATCTCGAAGATCAGCGCGCGTGCGTCGATGGCGCGCGCCGCGCGGAAGGCTGCCCGCGCCGAGTCGTAGGTCAGCATCCGCAGGTTGAGCGCGGGCACGGTGAAGCCGGAGACCTCGCGGCGGCCGATCGCCTGATAGAGCGGGAGGATCGACGCGGGGAGAATCGCGAGGGACGCCGCGGCGTCGCGGATCGCGCGGCGCGCCGCCTCGCGGACGGCGGGCTTGCCGAAGACGGCCGTCCAGACGAGACCGTCCACGACCTCGTTGCGGAAGAGCGCGGGGTTGCGAACGGCGACCTTGCCGTCGGGACCCGCGGCCTCGAAGAGCGCAAGCGAGTCTTGCAGTGCGTCGGGCGTATCGAAGACGAGCACGGGAGCCTCCGGATCAGGGTCGGAGGATTCTATAGAAGGGCGTCGGGGCGGGACCGGCGCCCTGTGCTACGTTGGTCCGCATGGATGCCGGCGCGCTCGCCGCCGCGATTTCTCGGGAGCTGCCTCCCGGCCGTGTCTCGATTTCGCCCGAGGAGATCCGTCGACACGCGAAGGACGAGACCGAAGACCTCGTCGCCTCGCCGGACGTCGTCGTCACGCCGGCCTCCGAGGAGGAGGTCCGCGCGCTGCTGCGGCTGGCCGCCGATCGCGGCATCCCGGTGACGCCCCAGGGAGCCCGCACCGGACTCTCCGGCGGAGCGCTGCCGGCCCGGGGCGGCGTCGCGCTGGATTTGACCCGGATGAACCGCCTGCTGGAGATCGACCGCGAGAACCTCTTCGCGGTCGCGGAGCCGGGCCTCGTCACGCAGCAGCTGCACGAGGCCGTGGAGGCCGAGGGTCTCTTCTATCCGCCGGATCCCGCCTCGCGAGGCTCCTGCACGGTCGGCGGCAACATCGCGCACAACGCCGGGGGCCCGCGCGCCGCCAAGTACGGCACGACGGGGCGATACGTGTCGGGGCTGCGGGTCGTGCTCGCGGGCGGAGAGGTCCTCGCCCTCGGGGGGAAGAACCGCAAGGACGTCGCCGGCTACGACTTGCTCTCGCTCTTCGTCGGCAGCGAGGGCACGCTCGGGGTGATCACCCAGGCGACGCTGCGCCTGATCCCACGGCCCGCCCACCGCCGCCTGCTCTGGGCGTCGTTCGCGGCCGAGGAGGCGGCGCTCGCGGCGGTGTCCCTGCTCTTCGGCGCGGGCCCGGAGCCCTCCGCCTGCGAGTTTCTCGAGCGTGCGGCCGCGGAGGTGTCCTCGCGGGCGCTCGATCTGCGCCTGCCCGCGGATGCCGATGCCCACCTCTTCGTCGAGGCCGACGGCTTCGAAGAGGACGCCGTCGAGCGGGAGGCGGAGCGCTACGGCGCGATCCTCCTGGAGGCCGGGGCGCTCGACGTGCAGGTCGCCTCCTCCGAGCCGCAGCAGCGAGAGCTCTGGCGACTGCGCCGCGCCGTCGGGGAAGCGGTCAAGAATCTCGGGCCGTACGCGGAGGAGGACTGCACGGTGCCCCGGACGCGGCTGCCCGAGCTGTTCCGCGCGGTCCGGGAGATCGCCGGGCGGCACGGCCTGCTCGCCGTGTCGTACGGGCACGCGGCGGACGGCAACATCCACGTCAACATCGTGCAGCCGCCGGGCGAGCGGGAGCGCTGGCTCGCGCACCGCTCGGCGGCGATCGAGGAGATCTTTCGCGCCGTGGTGGCGCTGGGCGGAACGATCACCGGCGAGCACGGCGTGGGCCTGACCCAGCGGGAGTACCTGTCGTTGCGTCACGCGCCCGCGGCCCTGGCCGCGATGCGCGGGGTCAAGTCCGTGCTCGACCCGCGCGGCATCCTGAACCCCGGCAAGATCTTTCCGGAGGGCGCGTGATCCGTCTCTCGCGCCGCATGACGTTCAACGCGGCCCGCCGGCTCTGGAAACCCGAGTGGAGCGAGGAGAAGAATCGGGCCGTGTACGGGGAGGAGGGCCCGCACGGCTTCGGGCACAACTTTGCGCTCGAGGTCCACGTCGAGGGAGAGATCGACCCGGAGAGCGCGATGGTCGTGAACCTGACCGACCTGGACCGCATCCTCAAGGAAGAGGTCGACGCGCCGCTCGACCACAAGAGCCTCAACGACGACGTGCCGGAGTTCCGCGCGACGCCGCCGACCGCGGAGAACCTCGCCGCCTGGATCTGGCGGCGGGTCGACGCGCGGATTCGCAGGGACGGCTGGCCCTGCCGCCTCGTCGCGCTGCGCCTGACCCTGACGCCGGGCTTTTCGGTCGAGATCGTGGAGTAGCCGCGGTTGCTGCGGCTCGCGATCGGGCTGCTGCTCTCGGCGGCGATCGGCGTCTCGCTGGGGCTGATCGGCGGGGGCGGATCGGTCATCACGCTGCCCGTGCTGGTCTACGTGGTCGGCGTTCCGGCCCACGAGGCCGTCGCCATGTCGCTCGCGGTCGTGGGCTCGACGGCGATCTTCTCCGCGCTTCTGCATCACCGCCAGCGAAACGTCGACTGGAAGACCGGGATGCTGTTCGCCGGATCGGGAATCGTGTCGGCCTTCTTCGGGTCGCGGCTGACGCATCGTGTGTCACCGCCGGTCCTGCTCCTGCTCTTCGCCGGCATCATGCTCGTGGTCGCGACCGTGATGCTGACGCGCGGCGGGCACCACGAGCCGCAACCGCACGAGCGGCGCATCGGTCGCTCGGTGGCCGCGGGTCTGTTGGTCGGTTTCCTGACCGGCTTCCTCGGCGTCGGCGGGGGATTCCTGATCGTGCCGGCGCTCACGCTCTTCGGCGGCCTGTCGATGAAGAGGGCGGTCGGGACCTCGCTCTTCGTAATCGCGATCAACTGCGCCGCGGGCCTGGCCGGTCACCTGGGCGAGGAGCCTCCCCGGCTCCGCACGACCCTGCTGGTCACGGGGATGGCCCTCGTCGGGGCGGTTGCGGGCACCGCGCTCTCGCACGGCGCGCCGCCGCGGCATCTGCGCCGCGTCTTCGCGTTCTTCGTGATCGCGGTCGCGCTCTACCTGGCCTACCGAAACCTACCGGCCGTCCTGTGATGAAATGACCTCGATCCACGTTGGACGACTCACGACGCACCCGTTCTGGCATGTTCTTCAAGCAGATCTATCTCGGCTGTCTGGCGCAGGCCTCCTACCTCATCGGCTCGAAAGGGGAGGCCGCGGTCGTCGATCCCCGTCGGGACGTCGACGTCTATCTCGAGGAGGCCGCGGCCGCGGGCCTGACGATCCGGCACGTCATCGAGACGCATCTGCATGCCGACTTCATCTCCGGCCACCGCGAGCTCGCCGCCCGCACGGGCGCGACGATCTATTTCGGGCACCGCGCCAACGCCGCGTTCCCGCACGTCGCCCTGCGGGAGGGCGACGAGATCGCGGTGGGCGATGTCCGCCTGCGGGCGCTCGAGACTCCCGGCCACACGCTCGAGGGCATCTCCCTGCTCGTGATCGACAGCTCCGCGTCCGCGACGCCTAAAGCCGTGCTGACCGGCGACACGCTCTTCATCGGCGACGTGGGCCGACCGGATCTGCTCGGCGAGGTGAAGAGCGCCGAGGAGATGGCCGGGATGCTGTACGACTCGCTCCACGGCAAGCTGCTCGCCCTGCCGGACGCCGTCGAGGTCTGGCCCGCGCACGGCGCGGGCTCGCTGTGCGGGCGCAACATCTCTCAGGAGACCTCGTCCACGATCGGCATCCAGCGCCGGGACAACTGGGCCCTCCGAAAGATGCCGCGGGAGGAGTTCGTGAGTATGCTGACCGCCGATCTCCCGGAGGCGCCGGCGTACTTCTCGCGGGACGCGAGAGCCAACCGCGAAGGCGGCGCGCTGCTGGAGATGCTGCCCGCGCCGCCGCCGCTCGCACCGGCGGAGGTCGCCCGCCGACGCGACGCGGGGTCTCAGGTGCTGGACACGAGGTCCACGGCCGCGTTCGGCACGGCCCACGTCCCCGGCGCGATCCACATCGGGCTCTCCGGCCAGTTCGCCTCGTGGGCCGGATCTCTGCTCGACCCGGACGCTCCGATCCTGATCGTCGGCGAGGACCCCGACCGCGTCGCGGAGGCGCGGATGCGCCTGGCGCGCGTCGGGCTCGAGAACGTCGCCGGCTACCTGGAGGGCGGGATCCCGGCCTGGGAAAAGGCGGGCCTGCCGCTCGCCGCGACGGAACAGATCACCGTCGACGAGCTCGCGGCGCGCCTCGCGTCGGGTAGGCCGCCCGCGCTGCTGGACGTGCGTCGCCCGGCCGAGTGGCAGGAGGGACACATCGGCGGCGCCCGCCACGCACCGTTGCACACGCTCGACGCGGAGGAGCTTCCCCTCGCGTCCGAGGTCCCGGTCGCCGCGATCTGCGGCGGGGGTTACCGCTCCTCGATCGCGACGAGCCTGCTCGAGCGGCGCGGCTTCCACCGCGTGTGCAACGTCGTCGGGGGAATGGCGGCCTGGAGGGGAGAGGGGCGGGAGACGGTCGCCTAGAAGGCGCGCCCCCGCCCCGCGATGATGCGGAGCCCGGAACCCCCGAGCTACGGCTCGAGCGCTCCGCCCTCGACGATCAGCACCTCGACCCGGCGGTTCTTGGCCCGCCCCTCGGCAGTGCCGTTGTCGGCGATCGGCTCGTTCATGCCGCTGCCGTCGGCCGACAGCTTCGCCGGGTCCATGCCCTGCTTGACGAAGAAGTCGTAGACCGACTTCGCCCGGTCCTTGGAGAGCTGCATGTTCATCTCCGCCGAGCCCGTGTTGTCGGTGTGCCCGCGGATCTCGAGCGTCGAGAAGGGGAACATCATCAGGATCCCGGAGAGCTTGGCGATCGAGACCTGCGCCTCGGGCTTGAGCGTCGACTTGCCGGTGTCGAAGAGGATGCCCGGCAGATCGACGATCCTGCCGCGAGCGGAATCGCGCACGGCGGCCACCGTCGCGAGCGACGTCGTCAGCATGTCGGCCAGCTCGTCGCGCTCCGCGCGGATGCGGTCGCGGTCGACGATCAGGGCCTGACGCTCGTTCTCGAGCTGCGCCTGCTCGGCCACGAGCACCTGCTGCTGGGCCTCGAGGTCGCGTGCGCGGGCTTCCATCGCCGCGGCCTGCTGCGAGGCGGCCTGCGCCGCCGCCGCGGAGGCCGAAGCCTGCTGCGTCGCGGTCTTGGCCTGCGCCTCGGCCATCTTGGCCTGCGCGGCGAGCGCGTCGGCCTCGGCCTTACGCTTCGCCTCGGCTTCGGCGGCGGCCTTCTCGGCGCGCATCCGCGTCGTGTCGATGGCCGCGGTGGTCACCGAGGAGATGGTGCGGCGGGAGAAGTCGGCGATCGTCTTCGCCGAGCCGCTGCCGGCGGCGAGGTTGCGGGCCTGCGCCAGGGTTCTCTCGGCCTCCGCCATCGCCGCCGCGTTGCCCTCGGCCGCGCCGAAGCTCTTGGCGGCGGCCATGGCCCGCTCGGCCTGGATCAGCTCGATCTGCGTCTTGTCGGTCCATGTCTTGCCGGCGATCGACGGCCCGTCGCTGCGCGGCGCCTTGCGGAAGTCCGTCGAGGTGAAGGAGCTCGTCGGGGCCTCCGAGGGCTTCGCCGGATTCGAGAAGAAGACGACCAGCTCGGAAGGCCGGGGCAAGGTTGCGGAGACATCGGCCGCGACGACCAGGGCGAAGCGCTTGCGTCCCGTCGTCCACTTCCCGGACCCGCTGGCGGAGCGCACGGGGAGCTCGCCGAGGTTGTCGATCGTCCCCTCCGGCGTGATCGCGAACAGCCCGTAGGCCGCGACGTCGCCGCCGAAGAGCACGGCCGGCTGCATGTTCTTCCAGTTGAGCTCGATCTCGGTCTGACCGCTCTTGCTGCCCCGAGCCCGGCCCTCCAGCATCGCGCCGGTCGGCGCCGCGTTGGTGTTCGTGAAGGCGATGTCCACCCATCTCTCGGGGTACGTGACGGCGGCGAGGTTCAGGCTGAGCGTGCCCGTCTCCTGCGCCACCGCGGCGCCCGTCCACGCCGCGAGCGCCAAGGCGACTGCGATGCCGATCCGAACAAATCCCTTCATGGGATCCTCCTTCCAAATCAAAACCAGGGGACCGAATCCTATGCCGGGACTCGGGTCGGCGTCTCGGCCGTCATTGTCCCTTCGGGGGGTCCGCGAGGCCTTCCAGAACGCGGACGTAGTCCGTCGGCAGCGGCGCGGCCGCCCGCAGCCCGGCCTCGGCGACTTCCACGCGTTCGGCATGGAGCAGCGGCCGGGCCACCGCGGCCAGAACCCGGCGCGCCGACGCGTCCTCGGCGCGGGTCCAGAGCGCGCCGCCGCCGTAGAGATCGTCTCCGGCGATGGGGTGTCCGTGGGCGGCGGCGTGGACACGGATCTGGTGGGTCCGACCGGTCTCCGGCTGCAGGCGCAGGTCCGCGAGGGGCCCGGCCGGACGAAGGAGGGCGTAGCGCGTCCGCGCCGGCTTTCCGTCTGTCCGCGCCTCCATCCGCCGGCCGTCCTCGCGGTCGCGGCCGAGGGCCTCTTCCCACATCCCCTGCGCCGGCCGCGGTGTGCCCCAGACGAGCGCGCGGTAGGTCTTGATCACGCGGCGCGTCGCGAAGGCGTCGGCGATGACACGGTGGGCGGCGTCTCCTTTCGCGAGCAGGACGACTCCCGATGTCCCGAGATCGAGCCGGTGCACCAGGCGCAGGTCTCCCCCGTCGCGCGAATCGCCGGAGGCGTCGAGCAGTGTGCGGATCACGCGCGCCGCGGCGCCGGGATCGCTCGGGCGCGTCGCCATCGACAGCCCGGCGGGCTTCTCCAGCGCGATCGCCTGCTCGTTCTCGAAAAGAACCACGCCCGGGATCCTGTCACGGAGCCCGGGGGCGGGAAGCAACCTGCTCAGAGATTCGGCTGCGGCGTGTAGCGCAGGTACGGCTTGATCGTCCGCGAGCCCTTCGGGAACTTCTTCGGAACGTCGGCGTCGGGAACCGCGGGAACGATGATGCAGTCCTCGCCCGCCTTCCAGTTCACGGGTGTCGCAACCTGGTAGCTCGTCGTGAGCTGCAGCGAATCGATGACGCGCAGGAGCTCTTCGAAGTTGCGTCCGGTCGAGGCCGGATAGGTCAGCGTGAGCTTGACCTTCTTGTCGGGGCCGATGACGAAGACCGACCGCACCGTGAAGCTGTCCGACGCGTTGGGATGGATCATGTCGTAGAGCGTCGAGACCTTCCGGTCGGGGTCCGCGATCATCGGAAAGTTGACGGTCGTCTTCTGCGTCTCGTTGATGTCCTTGATCCAGCCCTCGTGGCTGACGATCGGGTCGACCGAGAGGCCGATGACCTTGACGCCGCGCTTCTCGAACTCCGGCTTGACCTTCGCGACGTAGCCGAGCTCGGTCGTGCAGACCGGCGTGTAGTCCTTCGGGTGCGAGAAGAGCACCGCCCAACCGCTCCCCATCCACTCGTGAAAGCGGATCGGGCCTTCCGTGGTGTCCGCCGTGAAATCCGGGGCATTGTCTCCGAGCCTCAGGGACATGGAAATCTCCTCCTTCGCCATGAATCCGGACGGAAATGTCGCGTCCGTCTCTAGAGACGGTTTCGGGACCGATTCCTTCTCACCCGTCAGTTCCCGCGGAGGGCCTCGACCGGGTCCATTTGGACGGCCCGCCGGGCCGGGAGCAGGCAGGCGAGCAGGGCGATCCCCCCGAGCAGCAGCCCGGCCGCGCCGACCAGGGCCGGGTCGATCCGGTTTCCCTCGGTG
>DATBIJ010000296.1:0-7904 GCA_036557025.1 Thermoanaerobaculia bacterium
CTGGTGGACCGCCGCAACCATCATCTCTTCCAGCCGCTGCTCTATCAGGTCGCGACCGCGGCCCTTTCGCCCGGCCAGATCGCCTGGCCCATTCGCTCCCTGCTCGCCCGCCAGAAGAACGTGCGGGTCCTGCTGGCCGACGCGCGCGCCGTCGACACCGCCCGCCGAGAGCTCGTGCTCGCCGACGGCCGGCTCCCCTTCGACGCGCTGATCCTCGCCGCCGGGGCGACGCATTCCTACTTCGGGCACGGCGAGTGGGAGCCCTTCGCGATCGGCTTGAAGACACTGGAGGACGCCCTCGAGATGCGTCGGCGCTTCTTGCTCGCCTTCGAGCGAGCCGAGCGCGAGCCGGACCAGGAACGCCGCCGGATCCTGCTGACGTTCGTCCTGGTCGGCGCCGGTCCGACCGGGGCGGAGCTCGCCGGGGCGATGGCCGAGATCGCGCGCGGTGTGCTGGTCTCGGACTTCCGTTCGATCGATCCGAGGCAGGCGCGGGTCATCCTCGTCGAGGCGGGCCCCCGCGTGCTCCCGACCTTCCCGGAGCCGCTCTCGGAGAGAGCCCGGCGCCAGCTGCAGCGACTCGGCGTCGAGGTCCGCACGGGCGCCGCCGTGACCGGCGTTTCCGCCGAGGGCGTCGACATCGGGAACGAGCGCATCGCGGCCGGGACGGTCTTCTGGAGCGCGGGCGTGAAGGCATCGCCGCTCGCCGAGTCGCTCGGGGTCCCTCTCGATTCCGCGGGGCGCGTCCCCGTGCTGCCGGATCTCTCGGTCCCGGGCCACCCCGAGATCTTCGTCATCGGCGACCTCGCTAACTACCCGCACCAGACCGGCCGTCCGCTTCCGGGGGTCGCGCAAGTGGCGATCCAGCAGGGACGCCGCGCCGCCGAGAACATCCGGCGTCGGCTGGCGGGTCAGCCCACGCGTCGCTTCCACTACCGCAACAAGGGCAACCTCGCCGTCCTGGGGCGCGGCGCCGCGGTGGCGGACCTGCCGCGCCTGCAGATGAGCGGCTTCCCCGCCTGGCTCTTCTGGTGCTTCGTGCACATCCTGTTCCTGATCGGCGTGCGCAACCGCATCCTGGTGCTGATCGAATGGGCCTGGGCGTATCTGCGGGGCGTGCGGGGCGCCCGGCTGATCACGGACCCGCGCGGGGTCCCGGCGACGGGCGGAAACCCTCCGGACGGGTTACCCTAGAAATGCCAAGGAGGCAGCCATGCGCCCGAGACTCCGTCGGGCCGGCCTCGCCATCGCCGCGACGATCGCCGCCGCGACGCTGACGCCGCCGGCTCTGGCCCAGACGAACGCCGGGAACCTCGTGCCCGAGCCCAACGCGACCGACAACGTCGGCGGGTTCCTCGCTCCGGTCCGAACCGACGTCGACCTCTCCAACCCCGTCAACCTCGCCGGGACGATCACCGGCGCGCAATTTTCCTGGTCCTCCCCCGGCTGCCCGGCGGCGCTGAAGATCAAGATGTTCCGGCCTGTGGGATCCAACCTCGTGCTGTTGGCGGAACGGGGACCGTTCGCGAGCACCCCCGGCCTGGTCAGCTTCTCGCCGATCTCCGTTCAGGCCGGCGATCTGGTCGGCATCACGAAGCTCACCTCGTGCGGGCTTCCCGTCGGGCGTGAGCCCGGTCTCGCCGCGGGGTACCTGGGATTCGACGGCGATCTGACCGGCACCGTGGCGCGCTCCTCCGGACGTCCCTTCGTCAACTTCACCCTGGCGGTGGCCGCCTCCGGCCCTTCGACCGAGAGCGTCGTGGGCGTGCTCGCGGTCGTGGCCTCGACGCCGGGGGTGCCTCCCTCGCTGTTCCGCACCGGGTTCCAGATGCACAACCCGGCGCTCGCGACGATCTCCGGGAGGCTGGTCTTTCATCCGGCCGGGAGGGCAGGCACCGGAGGAGACCCCTCGCTCGACTTCGCCCTCGGCCCGTCGGAGACCCGCTCCTTCCCCGACCTGCTGCCGGCGATGGGCCTGACGGGACCGGCGCTGGGCACGCTCGACGTCGTCGCTCCCAACGGGTTGGGAGGTCCCTTGCTGGCCGCACGGGTCTTCAACGACGCCGGAGCGGGCGGGACCTCCGGCTTCGGCCTGACCGGCGCGGCGCCGGAAGAGACGCTGGGTCCCGGCAACGTGGGGATCCTGCTGACGCCCTCCGACCCCGTGCGCCTGCGGATGAACGTCGGGGCGCGGGCCGGGGCGCAGGGCGCCACCGCGACCGTGACGCTGCGCGATGCCTCGGGCGCGGTCGTGCGAACGCTGCAGAAGACCTACGCGCCGAACTTCTTCGAGCAGGTTTCGGGCAGCGTCTTCCTGGAGGGAGGCTTCGGCCCGGATCACTCCTTCGAGGTCCGCGTCGACACCGGGAGCCTCGTCGTCTACGCCGCGACCGCGGACAACACGACGCAGGATCCCTCGATCGTCGTCGCCCGACGGGTTTTCTGATTCCACCCGCGGGCGCCGCGGACCCAGATGGCTTAGGATTGCCGCCCTGATGAGGGGACGAACCCGCGTCCTGGCGGGACTGTTCGTCGCGGCCGCGTCGCTCGCCGCGGGTTGCGCCTCCCCGGCCGCGGCTCCCGCACCGGCCCCGGCGACTCCCACGGCGCCGCCGCCAACGGCCACGGCCTCGCCCACGCCGGCCCCCCGCATCGCCTACCCCGCCGCCCCGACGCAGGACTTCATGGAGGAGCTCCACGGCCGCGAAATCCCGGATCCCTACCGCGGCCTCGAGGACGGCGCCGCGGCGTCCACGACCGCCTGGCTCGAGCAGGAACAGGCGCTGACCCGCCAGATGCTCGACCGGCCGGAGCGGCCGATCCTCGAGAAGCGGCTCGCGCGCCTCTACGACTACCCGACGATCTCGACGCCGACGCGGCGCGCCGGACGGTACTTCTTCTCGCGACGCGAGGGCCGGCAGAACCAGGGCATCTGGTACGTTCAGGAGGGCGCCGCGGGAGCGCCGCGTGTTCTGCTCGATCCCAACGCGCTCTCGGAGGACGGCACGGTCGCGGTGGACCTGCTCTCTCCTTCGCGCGATGCGCGGCTCGCGGCGTACGCGATCACCCGGAGCGGCAGCGATCGCCAGGAGATCCGCGTCCGCGACGTCGCGACCGGCAAGGACCTTCCCGACGAGCTGCGGTGGGTCAAGTTCAGCGGGATCGCCTGGACCACCGACTCGAAGGGCTTCTATTACACGCGCTATCCGCAACCGGGGAGCGTTCCCGCCGGCGACGAGCACTACTCTCCGAAGATCTGCTACCACCGGCTCGGCGACCCGCAGTCGAAGGACCGCGTGGTCTACGAGCGCCCGAAGGACAGGGATGCGTTCCTGAGCGCGGACGTCTCGTGGGACGGTCGCTGGCTGCTCCTCGTGGTCTGGCACGCCAACAACACCACGGAAGTGTGGGTGCTCGACCGGCGCGCCGGCGCGAGCGCGCGGCCCCGGCCCGTCGTCTCCGGCTTCGACGCGCTCTGGACGCCGATCGACACCTCCGGCGCGACGCTTTACCTGCGCACGGACAAGACGGCACCGCGCGGCCGCGTCGTGCGCACGGATCTGAGCCGGCTGCCCGCGAAGGGCACGCCCGCGCTGCTGCCGGTGGTGTCGGAAGGCGCCGACGTCCTGGAGGCCGCCGCCGTCTCGGGCCGCCGGCTGGTCCTCCAGTACCTCCACAACGCCCACGCGACCCTCTCGACGGTTCCGCTCGACGGGGGGGAGACACGGGAGATCCCGCTGCCGGGCCTCGGAGCGATCGCCGGGCTCTCCAGCGTGCCCGACGAGGAGGAGGCGCTTTTCTCCTGGACCTCGTTCACGCAGCCCTCCACCCCGTACCGCCTCGGACCGGACGATGTGCCCGTGGTCTTCGCGAGCGCGGAGCCTGCCCCCGAGGTCGCCGACCTCGTGACCGAGCAGGTCTTCTATCCCTCGACCGGAGGAACGCGGGTCTCCATGTTCCTCGTGCACCGCCGCGGGCTGGTGAAGGACGGCAACCGTCCCGTCTACCTCTACGGCTACGGTGGGTTCGCGGTCAGCATGACGCCCTACTACTCCGCGGGCGCCCTGCTGCTCGCGGCCGCGGACGGGATCTTCGCGATTCCCAACATTCGCGGGGGCGGCGAATACGGCGAGGAGTGGCACCAGGGGGGCAAGCGCGAGAACAAGCAGAACGTCTTCGACGACTTCACCGGCGCGATCGAGTGGCTCGTGCGGGACGGCTGGACGAAGACCGAGCGCGTCGCGATCGGCGGCGGCTCCAACGGCGGCCTCCTGACGGCGTGGTGCGTCGTGCGGCAGCCGAAGATGTTCCGCGCCGCGATCAGCCAGGTCCCGGTGGCGGACCTGCTTCGGTACCACAAGTTCACGGTCGGCCGGTACTGGATCGGCGAGTACGGCGACCCCGACGACGCCAAGGATTTCTTCTTCCTCTACCGCTTCTCTCCCTACCATCAGATCCGCGGCGGGCGACAGTACCCGGCCACGCTGATCACGACCGCGGACTCCGACGATCGGGTGGACCCCGCCCACGCCCGCAAGTTCACCGCCGCGTTGCAGGCCGCGCAGAGCGGGCCGGCACCCATCCTGCTTCGGGTCGAGACGCGCGCCGGCCACGGGCACGGCAAGCCGCTGGACAAATACGTCGCCGAGGCGGCGGACATCTGGACGTTTCTCTTCTGGCAGCTCGGCATCGACCCTGGAGCCTGACCGGCGGGAGCCGGAGACGGGAGGGACCATGACCCTTCGACTCTCGCGGCGTGCGCTTCTTCGCGGGCTCGCCGCCACCGCGGCGCCCATCCTGATTCCTCGAGCCTCGGCCGCCGCCCAGTCTGCGGCGCGCGCCGCCGCCGCGCGCGGCGCATCCGACCCGGTGCGGGACGAGACGTACTGGTCCGCAATCGCCCGGGCGTTCGACACGGACCGCACCCTCGTGAACCTGAACCACGGCGGCGTCAGCCCCGCTCCCACGAGCGTGCTCGAGGCGATGGTGCGCGACCTTCGCTTTTCCAACGTCTCCCCGGCGTATCAGATGTGGCAGATCCTCGAGCCCCGTCTCGAGAGCGTGCGAAGGGAGCTGGCGCGGGAATTCGGGTGCGATCCCGAGGAGATCGCGGTCACCCGCAACGCCTCCGAGGCGATGGAGACGCTGATCCTCGGCATCCCGATGTCGCGGGGAGACGAGGCGGTCATCACGACCCAGAACTATCCGCGCATGCTCACGACCTGGGAGCAGCGCGCGCGGCGCGAGGGGATCGTGCTGCGGAAGATCTCCTTCCCGGTTCCCCTGCCCTCCCCCGCCGTCTTTCTCGCGGCGGTCGAGAAGGCCCTGACTTCGAAGACGAAGGTCGTCGAGCTCCCCCACCTCGTGAACTGGACCGGCCAGATCCTGCCGGTCAGAGACGTCGTCCGCCTCTGCCGGCCGCGAGGGATCGAGGTCCTGGTCGACGGCGCCCATGCGTTCGCCCACTTCCCCTTCCGGCGCGACGATCTCGAGTGCGACTACTACGGCACGAGCCTCCACAAGTGGCTGTTCGCGCCGATCGGCACCGGCTTCCTCTACGTCCGGCGCGAGAAGATCCCCGCGATGTGGCCGTTGATGGCGGCGCCGGAGAAGATGGCCGGCGACATCCGCAAGTTCGAGGAGATCGGGACCCATCCGGCCGCCAACCACAACGCGATCGCCGACGCCCTGGCCTTCCACCGGGCGGTGGGGAGCGAGGCGAAGGCCGCCCGGCTGCGCGGCCTGCGCGACCGCTGGGCCCGCCGCGTCGCGGCGGCGAGCCCGAAGGTGAGGATCCGCACGAACCTGGACGGCACCGACGCCTGCGGCATGGCCCTGCTCGACATCGAGGGGGTCGACCCCGAGAAGCTCACCGCGCACCTCTGGGAGAAGCACCGGATCATCTCGGTTGCGATCGTCCACGAGGAGTTCCGGGGCTTGCGGATCACGCCGAGCCTCTCCAACCTGCCCGAGGAGATCGATTTCTTCGCCGAGAAGATCGAGGAGATCGCCGCCCGCCCCGGCCTCCTGGACGCCTGACCGGCCGCCCCGGCCTTCCTGGCCGGAGGATCCCGACCCCCTCTCACGACCGTGGAGGGGGACGGGGGAGGGGGACTGTGCCGGACCCCCCCGCTGTTGTGTCCAATCAGGGAGGGCCGGAAACGTGAGGATTTCCTTGGGGAACCGAGACGGGTTTGCGGTGTCGTATCCTGGCGGGGAGGCCGTGATGCCCCGAGGCCGCCGCTGAATATGGGCCCGATCCCTGTGGAGGACGCCCTACGGGCGCCCCTGGAAGCGGCCTCCGACCCGAGGTCGCTGGCGACCCTCCCTGACGAGGAGCTCATCGCGCTCGCGCGGTCGGGCGAGCAGGCGGCCTTCGGCGAGTTCGTGGAGCGGCATTCGCGGACGGTCTATCGCTGGATGGCCCGGTCCGTCGGAGAGCAGGAGGCGGAGGACTTGACCCAGGAGGTGTTCCTGAAGGCGTTTCGCGGCCTCGACCGCTTCCGCGGCGAGGCGCCTCCCCGGGCCTGGCTCGCCTCGATTGCCGACAACTCGGTGAAGAACCGCTACCGGGCTCGAGGCCGCTTCCGGCGCATCTTCGCCGGATCGGCCGACGTCCCGGACTGCCCCGACGCGGTCGCCGACGAGCGGTCGCCCGAAGAGCACGCGGGCTCGGGCGAGGCGCGCGCGCTCGTGACCGATGCGCTGCGCAAGCTCTGCCCCGAGTACCGGATGCCGGTCGTCCTTCGCGACCTGGAGGACTGGAGCTACGAGGAGATCGCGGCATCGCTCGCGATCCCCGTCGGCACCGTGAAGTCCCGCATCGCCCGGGGACGCGGCCAGCTCCGGACGATCCTCCTGCCGATCCTGCGAGGACAGGAACGATGAGGAACGGCGAGGTCATTCACCCGGGCGCGGACATCGAGCTGCTCTCGCGCTGGCACGACGGCGAGCTCACGCCCTCGGAGCGCGCGCACTTCGAGGCGCACCGCGCGCACTGCCCGGCGTGCCGCCGCGCCGCCGACGAGTACGTGGACGCGATGACGTTCTTCCGCGGCTCGCGCGGCTCCGGACGGCCGCCGCGCGACCTCTCGGCCCGGATCCTTCGGAGGATCCAGCCCACCGGGGCGCGCCGTCCCCCCGTCGGCATCGTCCACGGCATCGACCTGCGCTGGGCGGCCGCCGTGATCCTCGCGATCGTCGCGGGAGTGCTCGGTCGCGCGGGTGTCCCGCAGCCCGAGGAGCTGGCCATGCCGATCCGGCTCGTGACGCCGCCGGCCGAGATCGCCCCGCCGCCGGATTCGATCGCGTTGGCGAATCCGACGAAGGCGTCCCAGGATGCCGACGCCGAGCAGCCTGCTCCGACCCTCGCCGCCGCCGTCGCTCCCCCCGAGCGCCTGCCGCAAGCGCGGCCGGTCTACCCGGAGCCCGACACGGTCTCCGCCGCTCGCCTTCCGGCACCGGCCCCCGCGCCGCGGCGGGTGCGCGCACCGGCTTCCCCGCCGCCGCCGATCGCCTCGAGCGCGCCGGTCCGACGTTCCGCGGACCGCTTCGGCGGAGAAGGTGCGGGCGGGGACGCCCCCGCGCTCGCCGAGCCGCCGCCGTCGACCGAGCCCCTCGAGGTGCGCATCACCTCCGCGGACGCCGGGGGTTGGCCCCCGCAGGTGAGCAATGCCGAAGAAATCCGTCTACCCGCGGAGCAGCGCGGCCTGCGCTACATCGTCATGGTGGACCCGCAGGGCATCGTGCGCGCCGTGGAGACGATCGTGCCGTCGGCGTCCCGCGGGACCCGCGTGCTGGGCGTCGTCCCGCCCGCGGAGATCTGGAAGATCCGCTTCCACGCCGACGGCCGCCCGCGCCGACTCCTGATCAAGATCGACTGACCATCGCGATCGCTTGTTCGG
>DATBIJ010000297.1:0-1897 GCA_036557025.1 Thermoanaerobaculia bacterium
GAGGGAGAGAGTCGTGAGCCTCTTCATTCGGTTCGTCCTTTCTGATGGCACCCCGCCACCGGGGCGCGAGGGACGAGTTTACTTCACGGCCTCCTTCATCCAGGCCACGACCTCGTCGACGAGCCCCTCGTGAAACTTTCCGCTGCCCGGGTCGTGGAAGGACTGCTCGAGGGTGTCGTGGATCCAATAGCCGTGGTTCATCTTCGCAACCGCTCGAAAGGTTCCGGCACCGGGTCGGTTCTTGTTGACGAGCGCGGCGATCCGCTCGTGGTCCTCGCGGCTCATGACCCAGTCGTGCTCCCCCCAGAGGGCAAGGGTCGGGACGTCGACCTTCGACCAGACCTCGCCGAGATTCAGCGCCTGGAGCTGCCAGTAGAACTCCGCGGGCCGGCCGTACTGCCGTACGGGATCGCCCGGCCAGAGCGGCGCGAGGTGCGGATGGTCGCGGATGACGTCGCCGGGCGTGCGGCGTCCGTTCAGGTAGCGGTCGTAGAGCTCGGCGGTTCCCCTCATCTTCGCGGAGACCACGCCCGGCGCGTCGCCGCGCAGGGTGAGCCGGCGGCGCTCCACCTCGAGCATGTGCTCGAGCCAGGTCTTCGACCAGCCGCCCGAGGCGATGAAGCCGGCCGCCTTGAGATCGCCGGTCACGAGCGGCGCGTAGCCGCCGCCGTTGGACATGCCGATCACGAGGATGCGGTCCGGATCGACGTCGGGGCGCGCGCGAAACGCCCGGAAGGCGGCCCGGTATCCCGCAAGCTCGGTCTCGAAGTCGAGGGCGCTGCACGCCGGGCCCTCGCTGTCGCCGATTCCCGGCTTGTCCATGCGCATCGTGACGAACCCCGATTTCGCCGCGAGGCCTCGCAGGAGCAGGTTGAAGCCGTCGGGCGGTCCGACCGGGATCTCGACGGAGTCGCAGGACAGCCAGCCCGCGAGGAACAGTCCGGGCCTCCGCCCGGTCATCCCCTTGGGGCGCGTCACGACCGTGCGCAGGCGATGGCCCCGGTCGGAGAGGACCGAGGTGAGCTCGACGTCCACGCCGGGGATCTGCTCGAGCGGCAGGGGAGGCAGCTCGATGCGGAGAGTCATCGGCCGGCCGTCGCGAAGGATCTCCAGCCGCGGCTGCTGCCCCGCGCGCAAGGCGAAGAGCGTGTCTTCGAGGGTCGTCGCGGTGTCGATCCGGCGGCCGTCGATGGCGAACAGCCCATCGCCCGCGCGCAGTCCGGCGGCGGCCGCGGCGCCCCCCGGATCGACGGCCTTCACGACGGCCCAGGCCTGCAGTCCCGGCGGATCGATGGTCCAGCCCGGATTCGCGGCGCGGCGAAGCGGGTCACCACCGGACTCTGTTTGCGCGGCTTGCGCGGCCGGCGCGATCGACGCGAGCATGCCCGCGAACGCGAAGGCCGTGACTCGGCGGGGGAAGGGGGTTCTCATGGAGTGGGACTCCTTTCGCCGCAGGGACGGGCGGGGCACGCGATTTCTTCCCACGGCGGCAACGTGGGGTGGGATCGTTCGTATGGAAGGTCAGGGCTCCGCCGGGCTTCGACGAGAAACATGACGATCCGGTCCCGCGAATGGAAGAACGCGTCCCTCTGATCCGTCCCCTTCTCCGGGGCGCCGGGTTCCGTGAATCGGATCCGGAGCTCCCGGGGCTGCTGGAGGCCTGCCGGACGGGGGATCGGGAGGCCTTCTCGCGGCTCTTCGAAAGGTATGGCGACTTCGTCTACGGACTTGCACGCTACCTGGCGCGCGACGAGGGCGCGGCGGCCGATGCCGCGCAGGAGGTCTTCCTCAAGCTGTTGACCCGCATCCGGCAGTACCGCGGCGACGCGCCCTTCCGCGCGTGGCTCGCGCGGATCGTCGTGAACTCGGTCCGGGACGTGCGCCGCTCCTCGGCGCG
>DATBIJ010000298.1:0-8181 GCA_036557025.1 Thermoanaerobaculia bacterium
TCGATCGTCAGCGTTTCCTCGCCGTCGTCGTCCTCGGACACGAGCTGCAGCCGGAAGTCCTCGGTCGCCTCATCCAACACGCGCTGGGAGGACTCGCTCTTCTGCAGGATGTCGTTGATGGCGCTGCGGCTGCCGACCTTCAGGCGCAGGTGCAGACCGACCAGCAGCTCGAGCTCGTCGAGCTTGACGACGTCGGTCGGGTCGGCGCAGACGATCGTCAGGATCCGTTCGGTGCGGGACTCCGGAACGAACAGATAGCGCAGCATCCACTCGACCGGGATCGAGCGGAACAGATCCGCGTCGACCCGGAAGTGGCGCAGGTCCACGAACGGCAGCCCCAGCCGCTCGGCCAGCGCGACGGTGCGGTGATGCTCTTCCTCCGGCGAGGAGGCGCGCAGGACGGTCTCGGGAACGCTCTTGGCCATGACGCGGGCTCCCTCAGGATTTCAGCTGCGACATGATCGAGAAGATCGGCAGGTACACCGACCCCAGGATCGCGACGATGACGAGACCCATGATGATGAGGATCGCGGGCTCGACGAACGTGATGACGCGGGCCAGGCTGGCTTCGATCTCGTCGTCGTAGAAGTCCGAGACCGAGCCCAGCATCTCCTCGAGGGCCCCGGACATCTCGCCGACCTTGACCATCTCGATGGTCAGATCCGAGAAGACCCCCGTGTCCTCGAGCGCCCGCCAGAGCTCACCGCCCTCGCGGACTTTCGGGATCACGTCGCGCAGCCGCGCCGCCACCGAGCGGTTCGCGATCGCGTCGGCCGCGTTCTCGAGCGCCGGAACGAGCGGGGTGCCGCCGGCGAGCAGGGTCGCGAGGCTGCGCGTGAACTGCGAGGTCGCGAAGCGCTGGAAGATCCCGCCGACGAAGGGCAACCGGAGCGCGAGGGCGTCGCGCTGCAGCTGCCCGGCCGGCGTCCGCAGCCAGCGCGACAGCAGGAGTCCTGCCATCACGATGCCCCCGCCGATCCAGACGATGTTCCTGCGAAGGAAGGTCGCGGTGTCGACCACGACGACGGTCAGGAGCGGCAGCTCCGCGCCGAAGTCGCTGAAGAACTCCTTGAACCTCGGGATGACCACGACCATCAGCAGGGCGATCAAGACCAGGGAGACCGCCATCAGGATCGCGGGATAGACGAGCGTCGAGACGACCTTCCGCGCGAGCGCGAGGATGGTGCGCTGGTACTTCAGGTACCGGCGCAGCACCGCCTCGATCTCGCCGGACTTCTCGCCGGCCTTCAGCGTCGTCGCGTAGAGGCGGGGAAACAGGTCTCCCTGCTCGGCGAAGGCTTCGGACAGCGACGCGCCCGAGTTGATCCGGTCGCGGACTTCGCCCAGCACGCGGCGCAGCGTCGGGTTGCGCTGGCGCTCGAGCAGGAGCTCGAAGGCGCGGATCACGGGCAGGCCGGCCTTGAGCAACGCGATCATTTCCTGGTTGAAGACGAGGAAGTCCCCGATCTTCACGCGGCCGCGCGGCTTTCCGCGAAAGCCACCGACCGAGACGCCGCGGGAGCGGGCCTCGAAGACGTGCCCGCCGCGCCGCTCGACCTCCGCGCGTGCGGCCGCCAGGTCGTTGGCGATCACCGCCTCCTCGCCGACCGAGCCGTCGGGCCAGCCGGCGCGGATGCGGAATTGAGGGCTCACGGGTTCTTCTCCACGGTCTTCTGGCCGGAGGTGCCTCGGTCGACCTCGGCCCTCGGGTTCTCCTGGACGCGGAGGATCAGGATCAGCGCGGTCTTCGAGGCCTCGTCCTTCGAGGCGCCGACGACCGTCGTCTGGTTCAAGGTCAGCGGGATCCGGGCGCGGTAGAGCGGAACGGGGATCGTGCGGCCGCGCTCATCCTTGCGCAGGCGCGAGAGCGCGAGCGGCGACAGCAGCAGCTCGTTGCCCTCGCCCGCCGGGGCGACCTGCATCGTCAAGACGAATTCCTCGCCCAGACGCGCCGACATCGGCGAGCCCTCGCTCCCCTGCAGGACCGTCGAGTCGAGCAGCGTGTAGTCGTTGAACTGGAACAGGGACTTCAGCTTGGCCGCGAGCCCGGAGATCTCACCGGCCATGCTGCCTTCGGGGACGTCCGCCCGCGCCCGCACGAGCCGCACCGCGAAGGAGAAGCCGCGCGGCGGCACGTCGAAGGCCCGAATGATCTTCTCGACCTTGAGGAGGTTCTCCTCGCGGTCGGTCACGGTCATCGCGTTCAACCGCTGGGTCAGCGTCACCGACGCCGCCGCGGAGAGATGCGGCCCGATCAGCAGGGCGGCCTCTTCGACACGCTTGTGCCGGAGGACGAACACCCGGACCTGCCCCTCGGACGCCGCCCAGACCGGCGCGGCGAACGCGAGCAGGAGAACCGCGATTGTGGCGATGCGGATCGTCTTCACGAAAAACCCTTCCGGGCCTGCGCCGCGGCGGCGTCAGGGACCGGGACCGAGAAACCGGCGATCGGGACATCCGGGGCCGGCGCCCCGGCGCGTCTCCCGATTCGTGGAAGCTCCGGCCTCCCCCCTCAAATGTCCAGAGAACGGTCCACGATCCAGACCACCCGCGGCTCATCGCCGCCGGGGTTCCAGTCGTACACCGTGGCTCCCGAGTCCGTAGCGGCCGGCATCGCGCCGGCCGGAGCGATCGGACCGACGACCGGCTCGGGCGCGGCGATCTGAGCCGACGCCGGCGCCTGCGGCTGTGCGGGACGAGGCCCCGCCGGCAGCAGCAGGACCGCCGCGAGCGCCGCCGCGGCGGCCGCAACCTTGCCCAGCGACCTCGCGGGGGCGCGGCCCTTGAGCCGGGCCTCCGAGCGGCGCAGCGACACGGCATGGCGCACGCCGTCGAGGATCCGGGCGGCTTCCGCCTCCGAGACCTCCTCGGGGCCGAAGCGCGAGAAGGCGAGCAGCGCGTCCGACTCCACCGCCGCGCGCCGGCACTCCGCGCAAGAGGCGAGGTGGCCGCGGATTTCCCGGCGCTCCGCTTCCGGCAGGGAGTCTTCCGCGAGCGCCGGAAGGCGGGAGGCGATCCCCCGGCAGTCGGCCATCACGAACGCCTCCGAAGGAATCCCGGGTAGAGCCGCTCGATCTCCCGACGCAGCGCGCGGCGTGCGTTGAAGAGATGATTGCGGACGGTCGATTCGCCGCAGCCGAGGATCTCGGCGATCTCGGCGGTGTCCTTGTCCTCCATCTCTCGCAGAACGAAGGCCGCCTTTTGCTTGGCGGAGAGGTGGCGCGACGCGTCGGCGAACAGGCGCGCCATCTGCCCCTCTTCGGCCGCCCGCTCGGTCTCGTCGCCCGAGAGCTCTTCCCTGCGCCGAACCAGGTGCAACGTTCCGCCATGGGCGCGCGCCCGCGACCGGGCGCTGCGCAGGAAGTCGATCGAGAGGTTGGTGGCGATCCGGTAGAGCCAGGTGTTGAAGGAGTACGTCTCGTCGTAGCGGTGGAGCTCTCCCCACACCCGGACGAAGACCATCTGCGCCACGTCGCGCGCGTCTTCGGCGTCGCCGACGATGCGCCGGGCAACGGAGACGACCGCCGGAGTCTTTCGAAGCACGAGCGTCTCGAAGGCGACCGAGTCGCCGCCCCTGGCCAGGACCGCCAAATCCGAGTCGGTGAGCTCGGCGGATTCCTGCCGGTGTCGGGACTGGCTGTACACGAGCTCCATCGGAGGGTTATACGGAGCGGCCTCGTCGGGCGTTGGGTCGTCCTTGTCCGACATAAACCATTGAAGTGTAATATGTTTAGTGCCTCGGAACAAGGCTCCCTCGATGCTGCTCTACCGCCTTCTCTCGCTGGCCGCCCACCTGGCCTACGCGCCGTGGGCGCTCCTGCGGGCGGCCACGGGCGGCCGCAGGCCCGGAGACCTCGCCGGGCGGCTCGGGTTGCGCCCCTATCCCGACCTCGGGGGCGGCTATTGGGTGCACGCGGTCTCGGTCGGAGAAGTGGGAGTGGCCCGGACGCTGCTCGCGGCCATCGAGCGCGCCGACCCCGCCGCGCGCCGCGGCCTTTCCGTGACGACCGCGGCGGGGCGCGAGCTCGCAGAACGGCGGATTGCGAACGCTTCGGTGTTCGCCTTCCCCTTCGATCTGGAGACCCCGGTGCGGCGAGCCCTGGATTCCGTCCGGCCGGGCGTGCTCTGCCTGACCGAGACCGAGATCTGGCCTCTGATCGTCGCGCGAGCCCGCGAGCGCGGCACCTCCGTCGCGCTCGTCAACGGCCGGATCTCGGAACGCTCCTACCCCCGTTACCGCGCGGCACGGCGGTTTCTTCGTCCGACCCTCGAGCGATTCGCCCTCTTCGCCATGCAGTCCGCGGAAGACGCCCGCCGCATCGCCGCGATCGGCGCCCCGAAAGAGCGAATCCTCGTGACCGGCAACATCAAGTACGACATCGCTCCGGCTCCCCCGTTCGCCGACGGGGCGCGGCTGCGCTCCGCGGCGATGGGCCGGCCGATCGTCGTCGCGGCTTCGACGGCCGAAGGCGAGGAGGACCTCGTCCTGGAGGCCCTTCGCGCGATCGCACAGCCGATCCTGCTCGCCATCGCCCCGCGGCGCCCGGAGCGCTTCGAGGAGGTCGCGCGGCGGATCGAGCGCTCCGGCGCGCGGCTGCTTCGCCGCAGCGCCTCTCCGGGAGAGAATGCTCCTGTTGCCGCCGGCCCGACCAATGGACGATCGGACGTCTACCTGCTCGACAGCATCGGAGAGCTCGCCTCACTCTACGGCGAGGCAAAGCTCGCCGTCGTCGGTGGCAGCTTCCAGGAGGGCGGCGGCGGGCACAACCCGATCGAGGCCTGGGAGCGGGGGGTGCCGGTGATCACCGGCCCGCACATGAGCAACTTTCGCGACATCGCGGCCGACGGCGAGGCGGCGGGAATCCTCCGACGGGCGGCGGGGGCCGGCGAGCTCGGGCGCGCGATCGAGCAGATGCTGTCTCTGCCGGAAGACCTCGCCGCGCGGGCCGCCCGCGCCCGCGCCATCGTCGAGGCATCCCGCGGCGCCGCAGAGAAGACCGCCGCCGCGCTCTCGCGGCTTCGCGCCGCTTCGGCGGCGCGCGAGTAGTCCCGACGCCATGCTCTCCGCACTGTACGGACAAGTCCTCGAGTGGCGCTCCCGCCTCTACGCCTCGGGCCGCCTGCGCTCCGAGAAGCTGCCCGGACCCGTCGTGTCCGTGGGCAACCTGACTTTCGGGGGAACCGGCAAGACGCCCTTTACCGAGCACCTCGCGCGCCGGTTCCGCTTCGAGGGCCGTCGGCCCGCGATCCTCTCGCGCGGCTACGGGCGGCGCTCGCGCGGCGTCGTCCTCGTCTCGGAGGGAAACGGACCGCGCGTCGCTCCCGACGAAGGCGGCGATGAGCCCGTCGCGCTCGCCCGCCGGCTGCCCGGCGTGATCGTGGTCGTGGCGGAGCGGCGGATCGACGCGGCGCGCGAGGCCGCGCGGCTCGGGGCCGATCTCTTCCTGCTCGACGACGGCTATCAACATCTCTCCGTCCGGCGGGACGCCAACATCCTCCTGCTCGACGCCCGAGACCCCTTCGGCGGCGGCCGCCTTCCGCCGCGGGGGCGCCTGCGAGAGCCTCTGACCGCGATGGAGCGCGCGGACGTCATCGTCTTCACGCGCGCCGGACGCGATGCGCCCCAGGCCGCGGCGCGGCGCACGGTCGCGCTGCTGGCGCCCGGGGTTCCGGTCTTCACGGCGCGGATCCGGGCGGCCGGCCTCTGGGAAGAATCCGGCGCGGCGGTCGAGTCGGCGGCGCTGTCCGGCCGGAGGCTGATCGCGGTGTGCGGAGTCGCCAACCCCGGCTCCTTCGAGTCCTCCCTGCGCGAGGCGGATCTGACGCCCGAGGACCTGCTCGTATTTCCCGACCATCGGCGGTATCGCCCGCGCGACCTGCGCCGCATCCGCCGGAGCGCCGAGGACGCCGGCGCCGCCTTCGTCGTGACGACGGAGAAGGACGCCGTGAAGCTCTCCGGGTCGCTGGGCCTTCCCATTCTGACGCTGCGGCTCTCGGTCGAGATCCTCGAGGCCGGATTCTTCGGCCTGCTGGCGAGCCGGCTCGAGGAGTCCGCGCCCGGGCGCCAGCCCAAGGCGGGCGCATGAGGACGTCTCCCTCCGAGGTTCTGCTGGCCAACGAGGCCCGCGCGATTTTGGAGCGGCGGCGGCGCGTGCGCTTTCGGCATGCGATGCACACGGCGCTGTTCCGCGCGCTCGCCGGCGGACTCTCCCTGCTGTCGGGCCGGCCCCGCGCCGGCACCGCCCGCGGCCTGTCCCGTCTCTACTTCGCGCTGGCGCCCGCGCGCCGTCGCATCCTTCACCGCAACCTCCTCGAGAACTTCCCGCTGAAGTCCGACGCGGAGATCGCGGCGCTCGCCGGGGAATGCATCGATCAGTTCGGCCTGGCCCTCGTCGATTTCCTGGAGATCGCCGCCCTGCCGAAGCAGAAAGTCCTCGAGCGCGTCTCCATCCAAGGTGCCGAGCATCTCGCGGCCGCCCGAGCGCGCGGCCAGGGCGTGTTCGTGCTCTCGGCCCACTTCGGCAACTGGGAAGCCGGGGCGCTCGCGATCGGGCTGCACGACCAGCCCATCGGCGTCGTCACGCGCCCGCTGGACAACGCGTCGCTCGAGCGGGAGCTCGCCCTGCGCCGGACCCGCTTCGGCAACCGCGTGATCGCCAAGCGCGACGCCGCGCCGGAGCTGCTGCGGGCGATGCGCCGCAACGAGACCGTGGCGATCCTCATCGACCAGAACGTGCTCGAGAGCGAGGCCATCTTCGTGCCTTTCTTCGGACGCCTCGCCGCCACGACCCCCTCGCTCGCGCTGCTCCAGATGAAGACCGGCGCGGCGGTCGTTCCCGGCTTCACCTATCCGCTGGGCAACGGGCGCTGGGAAGCCCGCTTCGAGCCGCCGATCTACCGCGAGGAGTTCCTCGAGATCTCCGACCGGGCCGAGCGTGTCCGCCGCGCGACCGCGCGCTACATGGAGGTCATCGAGACCGCCGTGCGGAGGTCGCCCGCGAGCTGGATGTGGATGCACAACCGCTGGCGCACTCGCCCGCCCGCCTCCGAGCCGCGTCCCGTCCGCTGAGCGTGGGACCCACGGGACCCGCACGCCTTCTCGTCGGCGCCAACTGGATCGGCGACGCCGTGATGTCGCTGCCGATGCTGCGAAGTCTGCGGCGCTCGTCGCCGCAGGCGCGGCTCGTCGTCTGGGCCCGTCGGGGGCCGGCCTCCGTCTACCGTGCGTCGGGTCTCGCGAACGAGGTCCTCGTCGCTCCCCGCTCGGCGCTGGCCGCACGGCGTCTTCGACCGCAGCGCTTCGACGAGTCGTGGCTGGTGCCCAACTCCTTCCGATCGGCCGTCGCGGCGTTTTTCGCGGGGGCCCGCGAGCGGATCGGATACGACACCGACGGGCGCGGGTTCCTGCTGACGCACCGGCTCCCGCCTCCCCCGCGGACTCTCCATCAGCTGCGCGATTACGACGCGCTGCTCTCCTCGCGGGGCATCGCGCCGGATCTGGGACCTCCGCGGCTCGATCCGGCCGCCGGCGCCCTGGAGGCGGCGCGCCGCCACCTCGCGGAAGCCTTCGGAACGGTGCCGCCGGAGCCGCCGGCCTTTCTCGCTCCCGGCGCGGCGTTCTCCTGGACCAAGCGCTGGCCTGCAGAGCGATTCGGATTGCTCGCGCGCGCGCTGCTCGAGCGCGGCATCCCCTGCGGCGTCGTCATCGGACCGGGCGAAGAGGGCCTCGCACGCGAAGTCTGCGCCGCCTCCGGAGCTGCTCTTGCGGTGCTCGGCGCCGCGCTGGACCCGGAAGGTCTGGCGGCGCTCTTCTCGCTGGGCCGCCTGCTGGTCGGCAACGACTCCGGGCCGTCGCACCTCGCGGCCGCGGTCGGGACGCCGGTGGTCTGTTTCTTCGGCCCGACCGATCCCGGCCGCACGGAGGCCAGCGGCTCCCGCGTTCGTGCGCTCGACCGGTATGTCTTCTGCTCGCCCTGCTTTCTGAAGACGTGCCCGTATCGGCACGAGTGCATGGAGGAGATCGGGGTGGAAGATGCGTTGAGGGCGATCGAAACGGTGCTCGGCGCGGCCGGAACTCGGAACTCGGAACTCGGCCCTAGCTCGTGGACCCGAGTGCCGAGTCTTTAATCACGAGTCCCGTCCCTGCCTCAGCTCGGCGTTCCAGTACGCGACGTCGAGGAA
>DATBIJ010000299.1:0-22126 GCA_036557025.1 Thermoanaerobaculia bacterium
CTTTCTCAGTTCGGGAAGTGAAGCCCGAGCGCGACTGCCAGGAAGACCGCCATCTGCCCCCGCGTCAGTGGAGCGTCGGGGCAGAAGTTGCCGCCGCCGCAGCCGCTCGTGATGCCGGCCCGGGACAGCGCCTCGACGAAGCGGAAGAAGGGGTGATCCGTCGGCACATCCGAGAACGTCGCGACGGCCGGCGCCGGGGAAACCTGGAGCTTGTATCCGATGTAGGCGCCGATGAGCTGGTTCGTGGTGCTGCCCGATTGTGTGGAGGCCAGCAGTCGGAGCCGCCGCACATTGTTGTCGACGACGTAGTTGTAGCCTGTCAGATCCATCGACACGTAGTTGCAGCCTGCGAACCCGTCGTTCGATGAGAGCGCCGCGAACCCTCCACAGTTGCCCCCCAGGAAGTTGCAGTCCTCGATGAAGACGAGGACCTCCTCGGCCGGGGAGGTGTCGCAGTAGTCGAGCTCCAAATAGGTCAGCAGGGCGCCGGACGGAAGGTGCAGCGTGGCATCGAACGCCGCGATCCCACCGATCGAGTAGATCCCCGTCTCCCTCCCCCAGGCCTGGCCGGAGGAGCGGGGTTGGAACTCCTCCGCGCCGACGAGAACGAGAATTCGATCCGTGGTTCCGAAGTCCGGGCGGGCCGGCGCGGAGCCGTTCCGTGTTTGCGCCGAGAAAACCGACGCGAAGGCGACGAGACACGATCCGGCGAACGCGGCGACGCGCGGCAGCATGGGGCCTCCCCTATGCCGCCCATCCTATCGGGCGGGAGCCGTCGGGGCCGGCTTGACGAACGCCGGCCCCAGAAGTTCCCCCTGCCCTAGAACGTGACGCGCGCGCCCAACTGGATGCGCCGCGGATCGGCCACACGCACGGTCTGGCCAAATGCCGGATTCGGCGCGAGCTGCGCGTTCAGGTACTGGACGTTGTTGACCTCCAGCACGATCTCTTCGTTGAAGACGTTGAAGACCTCGAAGAGAACTTCCAGCGTCGCCGGTCCGATGCCGAAGCCCTTCGCGATGCGCAGGTCGACGTTGAAGTAGCTGTCGAGCTCGCCTTCGTTCCGCCGGACGCCGTCCGGCCGATCGGAGAGGGCGTCGCCGTTGCGGTTGCGGTCGAAGCCGGCCAGGATGTTGTAGGGCCGCCCGTCGACGTAGTCCATGATCGTCGCGAAGGTCCAGTCGCGCGCCCACCAGGAGAGCTCGGAACCCGTGTGGTAGAGCGCGGACAGCGTCGCCTTCTGCTTGGGGATGTTGATCGTGGGCCCGACCTCGTCGCCCGGATGCAGCGGGTCCTGGAGCCGGAACTCCGTGAGCCAGTCGATGTAGTCGTCCTTCGCGGCCGCGTAGGTGTAGAAGAAGGTCGCCTCGAACGGCCCGCCCAGCCGCGTCTGCAGGCCGGCGGTGTATCCGTTGTACCAGCTGTTGCCGACGCCGCTGTACAGGAAGATGTCGGAGAAGGCCGGGTTGGGGCGTGGCCCGCCGTTGATCTGCGGGTTGATGTTGTTGGCGACGAAGATGTTCTCCCCGCGCGAGTAGAGGTAGTCGAGGTTCAGGAGCAGCCAGTCGTTGATCTCGAAGTCGACGCCGAGCGTCGCCGTGTCGGAAAACGCGCTGTCGAACTGCGCGCAGCCCTCGATATCCAGCGGGGGCGTCTCGGTCTCGCAGCCCGCCGGCCGCAGCACCGTCAGCGGAACGATCGAGGTTCCGGCGTCGGCCTCCGTCGCGAAGCGCCGGTCCTGCAGACGCCAGGGCACGGCCGGAGAGGGGCCGCCGAGGATCGTCCGAACGATCGTCTTGACCTGCACGCCGTCCTGGATCGAGACCGCGAACATCGGACCCAGCGACGCGACGCCGTAGAAGCGGCCGAGGCCGCCGCGAACGCGCAGGTCCTCCGTGAGCTCCCACGAGTAGGAGAGCCGAGGCGCCCAGTTGTCGGAATCCGACGGGAAGGGCTCGATCGGATTCTCGTACTCGTAGCGAATGCCCGCCCGCAGGAGGAAGCTCGGGCCGATGTTCCACTCTCCCTGGGCGAAGAGACCGAGCTGACTCGTCTCGCCGCCGCCGACCGGGTCGCCGAAGCCCTGAGCGAACGCCTGCGGGATGCCGGCGCCGAAGGCCTGAAGGGCGGTCAAGCCGCCGGGAGGAAGACCGGGGGTTCCCGCGGGCAGCGCGCCGAACTGGTAGAGGGCGGCGAACTGCAGCGGCAGGCTTCCCTCGAAGTCCGTCGCCGTGTAGTCGATGCCCGCCTTGTAGGTGCCCTTGCCCCGGAAGAAGGAGACGGCGTCGAAGAACTGCAGGACCTCGGTCTGGCGCGGCTGCGGAAGGAAGCGCTGCGTGCCGATCGTCGCGACGCCGAGGATCGTGACCTGGGGGCTGCGCCGCGGATCCAGGGACACCAGCGAATGATCCCGGTCCGCCCAGAGGATCCGAACCTCGTTGGAGAGATTGCTCGAGAACACGGAAGTCCCGGTCAGCGCCACCGCGACGTCCTTGATGTCGCGCACGCCGCCGTTGCTCCGGGCCACGAGGCCGCCCCAGTTCTGCTGGTTCTCGTCGTGCTCCTCGGAGAACGAACCGCGCAGGGCGAAGGTGTGGCTGCCGCCGGCCAGCAGGTCGAGCTTGCCCATGACGGTCGTGCGATCGCGCTCGTACGAGAGCGCGCCGTTGGCGATGTCGAAGCCGTTGGCCGCGATCACGGCGATGGCCGAGTCGGCGATCGTGACGATGTTCGCGTCGTTGACGTCGAGCTGCTCGGCCGCCGTGAAGAAGAAGAGCTTGTCGTTGATGATCCGGCCGCCGAGGCTCACCCCGAACTGCTTTTGCTCGAAGGTGGTCTTGTTGTCGTCCGGATAGACGTCGGAGGGATCCTCCGTGGCGTCGTCGATGTCCTGCAGCAGTGCGTTCTCCGCGGACAGGCCGTCGTCGCGGTAGAAGTAGAAGGCGGAGCCGTGCAGGTCGTTGGAGCCCGACTTCGTCACGATGTTGATGACGCCGCCCGAGGTCTTGCCGTACTCGGAGTTGAACGGGCTCTGGACCACCTGGTACTCCTGGACGGCCTCCTGTGAGAAGGTCGACCGCACCGAGCCGACCGCGGAGTCGTTGTTGTCCAGCCCGTCCACGACGACGTTGTTGTAGCGGGGGGACATGCCGTTGATGGAGAGGCCGGAGGTGGACGCCGCGCCGCTCTGCGGGCCGCGATCCTGCGTCACGCCCGGTGTCGTCAGCGCGAAGTCGAGGAAGTTGCGCTGGTTGATCGGCAGGTTCTGGATCTTGTTCTCGTCGATGATCTTGGAGGTCTCCGTCGTGGCGGGATCGATGAGGGCGCCCTGCGCCGAGACCGTCACCGCTTCCGTCACCGCCGAAAGCCGAAGGACCGTGTCCACGTTGGTGGAGGAGTTCACGGTCACCTTGACGTTCGACACCGTGACGGCCTGGAACCCCGCCAGGGAGGTCGACACGGCGTAGACGCCCGGCGGCAACAGCCGGATCGTGTAGGAGCCGTCGGTTGCCGTCGTGTCCGACCGCGTGAGGGAGGTTTCGGTCCCCGTCGCCGTAACCACGACGCCGGGGAGCGCGGAGCCCGACTCGTCCGTGATCTTTCCCCGGATGTCGCCGGTCGTCGTGCCCGTCGCCTGTGCCAGGATCGTCACGGCCGAAGCCCAGAGAACCGCCGCCAGAAGACTCCGTCTCGGCACGATGCCCTCCTTCCTATGCGCTCGGAGCCTTCGCCCCGCGCGACCCGCCGCGATGAAGATGCGAAACCTGGATCTGAAGCGAATGTTAATTCAGGCGGGATCCGGGCCGGCGGCCGGGGTGGTCGTGGCATCGAGGTTCGACGCGAGGTTCCAGGCGGGAGCCGGTTCTCGCTCGAAAGAGGCCAGCCGCCGCTCCCCGAAGGCCCAGGCCAGCCCGAGCGCCACGATCCAGCAAACCGCGGCGGCCCACAGGTCGTGCGAGAGAAAGTGCGCTCCCCGCGCGTGCTGGCCCAATGCGTAGAGGCTCCCCAGCACGAGGCCGGGCAGCAACCAGACGACCGGCCGCCGGACTCGGCGCGCGCGGGCGACGAAGTAGAGGCCCAGGAGGCTCAAGGCGCCGGACGCATGCCCGGATGGGAAGCAGTGTCCGGGAGGCGTGTTCGGGGGTAACCCATCGAAGAGCGTCGTATAGGGAACCGTTCCGCCAAAGGCCGTCAACTCTCGCGGGCAGTGGCGCCCCGTGGTCGCCTTGAGGATCCCGACCGCGCCGGTGCCCAGGACCGTACAGAGCAGAAGGTAGAGAGCCGGCCACTTCCATCGCTCGAGCCGTCGAGAACGCAGCGAGGCGAGAAACAGAATCAGCGCGGAGGACGCCCAGGCGACGACCGCCCACTTTCCGCCGTCGTGGAGCAGGCCGTTCGCCCAGAACGCGTCCTCCCCCACCCAACGCCCCGATACGGGATTCCAGAACGGCCCACAGGTGCGCAGGTCCCAGTCGGTGGTTTCGAACAGGAACGCCGCACAGGCCAGCGCGTACATCGGCAGGGCGAGATGCCGCACGAGGAAACGCGAGCGGTCAGACGCCTGCGGTTGCGGGCGGTCGGGACCGCCGGGCCGACTCACCGCCGGAGCGCGGGAGAGACGCGGCCCTGCGCCAGCCGTGTCGACCTCGCATCGAACCGGTAGGAGCCGCTCCGGTAGAGCTCATCCGCCACCTGGAAGTACGCGACCGCGTCGCCGAGGACCTGCGAGGCCTCCGTCATCTCCCGGGACAGCGGGCTGAGGGATTCGTCGCGCGGGTCGTAACGCCATGCGGTCGCGGTGCCCTGAAGGCCGAGGATCGCGAGGACGTCTTCCTCCAGCAGCGCCACGTTCGCGTTGTGCGTCAGCGGGGCGCGGCCGTCGCGCGGCGAGACCGTGAACACGTCGCGGCCGAAGAACTTCGACTCGTACTCGAGCCCGAGCAGCCCCAGCACGGTGGGAGCGACGTCCATCGAGGAGGAGATCGTCGAGAGCCTCCCCGCGGGAAAGGATCCGGGCGAGTAGAAGAGGATCGGAACCTCGTAGCTCGCCATCGGGATGCGCGAGGCGCCGTAGACACGGGGGCCGTGGTCTCCCATCACCACGAACAGCGTTTCCTCGAAGAACGCCCGACCACGAGCCTTCCGGAAGAACTGTCCCAGCGCCCAGTCGGCATAGCGGACCGCGTTCTCGCGGCTCTTCTGCTGCGGATCGAAGGCGATGCGCCCCTCGGGATAGAGGAAGGGCCGGTGATTGCTCGTCGTCAGGATCAGCGTGAAGAAGGGTCGGCCGGACCGATGCGCGGCCTCCATCTCCTCGAGGGAGCGATCGAAGATTGCCTCGTCCGCGACACCCCACGCCGTGCGGAACGACCCCCTGGGAAAGTCCGAGAGCTCGATGACCTCGTCCACCCCGTTGGAGCGCATGTAGCGCCCCATGCCGTCGAAGGCCGCCCGCCCGCCATAGACGAACATGGTGCGGTACCCGATGTCTCGGAGCACGGCGGGCAGCGTGAAGAGGCCCTGCGAGCGATCACGGCGAACGATCGAGATCCCGGGCAGCGGAGGGATCGATGCCGTGACCGCCTCGAGCGCGCGAATCGTGCGGTTTCCGGTCGAGTAGGCGCGGGTCAGCAGAAGGCCGTCCCGGGACAGCCGGTCGAGCTCCGGCGTGCACGCCTTGCCATCCGGCCTCAGGGCTCCCACGAATTCCGAGCCCAGGCTCTCCTCCAGCACGACCACGACGTTGAGCCGCCGGAGACTCCGGCGGGAGTGGACGCGGCGCAGCGGGAATCCGTCGGGTCCCCACACCACGCCGGGCTGCGTGAGAAGCGCCTGCAGGCGCGAGCGCGCAGGCGCGGCCGGGGCGGTGGGGTAGAGACCCTGATACGGCGCATCCTGCCCGCGCAGCGACGAGAGAAACGTCGCATAGCCGTTCTGAGCGATCTCGTTCCAGGCCCGATCGGACAGATCGGTCGAAAGGGCCGGCGCGGCCGCGGTCAAGGCGATCGCGGTGGCCAGCCATGCCGCCGCCACGCCGAATCGGCGCCCTGCCGGCGACTCCGCTTCCAGAGCCTCCCGAACGAATCGCCGAAACCCCCAGACAGTTCCCAGCCCCGCGAAGACGACGCCGGCCAGAATCCATCCCGTCGGATAGCTCTCCCAGACGTTCGTGATCACCTCGTGGGGATACACCAGGTAGTCGACGGCCACGAAGTTGAACCGGCCGTTGAACTCCCGGAAGAAGGCGATCTCCGCGGCCGCGACGAAGAACGCCAGCGTGAGGCTCGCGGCCAGCGATGTCCGAAGGAGGATCCTCGCCGCACGCGTTCGGGAGATGCGCCGACCCAGGATCGCGAGCAGTAGGACGATGGGAAGGGCGAGCCACGAAGCGGCGACGACGTCCGCGGCGGCACCCGCGGCCAGGCTGCGGAACAGCGTCGCGACGGCTGGAATCCGGTTCCGGGCCTCGATCGCGATCAGCACGAAGCGCGTCAGCGAGGAAACCACCAGAAACAGGGCCGTGAGCAGAAGTGCCAGCAAGACTCGCGCGCTGAACCGGCGACGAGGATCCGAGGACGACACCATGCGACGGCGACCATGGCGCAGGACGCATGAACGATCGATGAACGCCGGCCGATCGGCCGGCCGCCGCCCGGACGGTGGTCTCCGCTAGGAGACGCGGGGGAACGAAGCGCGGAAGATCGAGCCGCCACCGGGCCGGGCCTCGATCTCGAGTCGGCCGCCGTGCGCCCCAACGACCTGGTCCGCGATCGCGAGGCCGAGCCCGGAGCCCTCGGGATTGCGGCGCCGCGCGTCGTCGAGGCGCACGAAGCGACCCAGGATCCGCGCGCGCTCCCCTTCCGCGATCCCCGGGCCGCGATCCAGCACCTCCACGAACGAGGTCGAATCACGGCCGCCGCAACGAATCTCGACGTCCGTCCCGGGCTCCGTGTAGAGCACGGCGTTGGAGAGCAGGTTGAGAACGAGGCTCTCCAGCCCCGGGACGTCGCCCGTCACGGGTGCCTCCGCGCTCCGGACCATGGAGATCTTCACGCGCTGGCGCGCCGCCATCGAGTCCACGCGGAGAATCGCCGATTCCGCGATGTCCGCGAGATCGACACGCTGGCGCGGCCTCGGCGGCGCGGCGTCTCCGCGGGCGAGCATCAGCATCGCGTCGAGCTGACGCGCCATCGACTTCGCGGTCGAGACGACGGTCTCGAGCGAGCGGCTCCGCCGGGCCTCGGTCTGGCCCGCTCGGAGCGCCTCCTGCGCCTCGCCGACGAGAACCGCTGCCGGGGTTTTCAGCTCGTGGGCGGCGTCGGCGAAGAGCCGCTTCTGCACGCGAAACGAGAGCTCGAGCCGCTCGAGGAGCGAGTTCAGGACGCTCCCCAGGAGACGAAACTCCTCTCCCTCCCCCCGGGTCTCCGGGATCCTGCGGGAGAGGTCGGTCGCCTCGACTTCCCGGGCGAGGGTGGTGATCTGCTCGACCGGTCGGAGCGCTTGGCGTACGGCAAAGGTCAGGATCGTCGCCATCCCAAGGAACCCCAACGCCACGAGCGCGACGAGCATCCAGTCCAGCCGCGCGAGGTAGGCCTTCAGAGGGCCCAGATCCCGAAACAGAACGAGGGTGGATCCTCGCGCCTCTCCGCCCACGGGGAGAACGAGGAACCGCGAGGGACGGGTCCGGCCCGAGAACGGCTCGTCGAACGTGAAGGGGCGATCCCCGCGGCCTCGGAACGTCTCCAGGGAAAGGGGCACCACGGTCGCGAACAGATCCGGGGTGCGGGCGTAGACGCGATCGCCCTCGAAGAGGATCGCCGAGTGCTGGAGCAGGCGGAACTCCAGAAGAGTGCCTTGCGCGCCCTCCGCGAGGCCCTCCGCGCGCGCGTGGTCCAGCCCCTCGGCCTCGAAATCGGAGGCGATGGCCCTTCCAAGGGTCTCGAGCTGCTCGTCGAGGTTCTCCAGCGCGAGGCGGCGCGCCACGTGATGCGCCACGAAGGCAAGACCCGTCAGGTAGGCCGCGCACAGCAGGCCGCCGGCCAGGGCGATCCGGCTGCGGGCTCGCCGTGGTCGCAGGCTCATCGGAGTCGGTATCCGGCCCCGCGGAGCGTCTCGATGCGGGAAGGCTGCCCGTGGCGGTCGAGCTTTCGGCGAAGCCTGGCGATCAGGACGTCGATCGTATTGCTCATGGGCTCTTCGCGCTCACCCCAGGCCTGCTCGAAGATCTCCGCCCGGGAGACGACGCCGCCGTTCGCCCGCAGCAACGCTTCGAGAATCGCGAACTCGCGAGCCGTCAGCGAGAGGCGTTTCCCGTCGCACCAGGCAAAGCGGCGGGCCGGGTCGATCCGGATGTTGCCGGAAACGAGCTCGGCGACCGGCCGCCGCTCGTTGCGGCGCAGGAGTGCCTGAACATGAGCCGCGAGAACGTCGAGATCGAAGGGCTTCCCGAGGTAGTCGTCGGCGCCGCCTTCGAGGGCTTCCACGGTCGACTCGGCGTCGTCGCGCGCGGTCAGCATCAGGATCGCGTTCGCGAACCCCCGCTCCCGCGCACGGAGACACAGATCGAACCCGTCACCGTCCGGGAGACGCCGGTCGAGCACGAGCACATCGTACTCGTGCAGGCCGAGAAGCTCCTCCCCTTCGTCCAGGCGCGACGCCTCGTCGCAGGCGAGACCCACGCGCGAGAGCGTTCGCACGACGAGCGATCGCAGGCGCCCGTCGTCCTCGAGGACCAGCGCCCTCATCGCCGCGCCCCGTTCATTCGCCGTTCACGCTGGAAATTCTAGCTTCCCAAGCGTGGGATCGCCGTGGCGCGCCGCGCCGCTGCTCGCCGTGCTCGGCGTCGGCCTGCCCGCAGCGGCGGCGGCGCAAGAGACGTCCGATGCCGTGCGCATCCGCCGTATCCTCGTCGAGAGCCGCGGGATCTTCCCCGAAGCAAACGGCGCACTGCTCCCGAAGCTCGCGGACGCGTTCCACGCCACGACGCACGAGTCCGTCATCCGACGCGAGCTGCTGTTTCGGGAAGGGGAGGTGCTGGACCTCGAGCGCGTCGCCGAGACGGAGCGGAACCTCCGGCGTTACCCGTACTTTCGCGACGTCCGCCTTCGGGTCGAGGCCGTCGGCGACGGCGAGGTGGACGTGCACGTCGAGACTTTCGACGCGTGGACGACCGAGATCGGCATCCGCGGCGGGAGCGACGGGGGCGAGACGCGATTCGGCGCGAGCGTTCAGGAGAACAACTTTCTCGGACTCGGGAAACGGCTCGGGTTCGAGCTGCAAGTCGGACCGGATCGGACGACCAACCAGCTTCTCTACGAAGACCCGCAGCTCTTCGATGGCGCGGCGGTCCTGCAGCTGGCCGCCGGGATCAACAGCGACGGCACGCACTACCGCGTTCATGTCGGCCGGGAGTTCCGGACCGTCGACACACCCTGGGGCGCGACGGTCACGCTCGAGCAGAACGCCTTCGACACTCGGATCTGGAACTCGGCTGTGGAGACGGCGCGCTGGCAGACCCAGGCGCGCTTCGGCGAGATCTCCGCGGGGCGTCTCCTGACGCCCGAGGGCGGCCGGCCGCTGACCCGGGTGTTCGCAGGATTCCGCTACCAGGAGCGAAACTTCGCGGAAGACCCGGAGTTCGTCTCTTCGTCGCCCGCTCCGTCCCCGCGGCGGTTCGGCTTCCTCTACTCGCGGCTGGAATGGATCCGCCCGGACTGGCTCGCGACGCAGGGCGTGGCACGCCTGGCCCGCACGGAGGACATCGACCTGGGCTCGACGGCCTCGGTCGAGCTGGGCTGGTCGCCGCCGTTCTTCGCGGGCGAATCGGCCTGGTCGGGCCAGCTCCTGCTCTCGCACGGCATCCGCATCCCCAACGGCTATCTGCGGGGCGATCTCCAGGCGTCGAGCCGCTATCAGGGCGGGTCACCCGCCAACACGCTCGCGCAGGCCCAGCTTCTCGCGGTCTGGAAGCCGAGCGAGGCGTCGCGCCACACGCTGCTGGCCCGCGGCCTGGTGGGCGCGGGCTGGGCGTTGGACGAGGACGTGCAGCTGGCTGCGGACGGGACGACGGGCCTGCGCGGCTACCGCGTGCATTCCTACACCGGCGACCGGCGCGTCCTGCTCAATCTCGAGGACCGGATGCTCATGACAGGCGAGCTCGCGCACTTCTTCCAGCTCGGCGCTGCGGGGTTCGTCGACGCGGGATACGCCTGGCCGAAAGGTGCGCCCTGGCGGTTCTCGGATCTGCGAACCGATGTCGGCGTGGGACTTCGCATTCAACTCACGCGCGCGTCGCACAACGGCCTGATCCGGCTGGACCTCGCCTGGCCCCTTCAGCCGGACCCATTGGGCCGGCGGGCGCCCTTGCTCTCCTTCTCCGGATCCCAGGCGTTCTGAACGGCGCGCCCCTCTCCCGCGGGACGAGTGCCCGGGAATCGCCGATCACCGGGTCACACTGATAAGATAGGGGCCTTCTCGAATCGGGAAGGCACGCGGACCGATCGGACGGTCCGGAGACTCCAAACACTGGCAACCGACCCGGCGAGAGCCGTGAGAGAGAGAAAGGACACCCCTTGTTCAATCGAAGAGACATGGCTTCACGCGGGGAGGGCGACGGGGAACACGCTTCCGCGAAGAAGAAAGACTGGGTGAACATCCTCTTTCTGTCCCTGACTCCCGTCATCGGTGTCGTGGGAACGGCGGCCTACGCGATCGCCTTCGGTGTCCGCTGGTGGGAGCCGGCGCTCTTCCTCCTGCTCTACGGCCTGGTCGGCTTCTCCGTGACGGCCGGATACCACCGTTGCTTCTCCCACAAGGCCTACGTGAGCCATCCGCTCCTGCAGGCGTTCTACTTGTTCTTCGGCGCGATGGCCCTTCAGAACTCCGCTCTCAAGTGGTCCTCGGATCACCGCACCCATCACAGCCAGGTCGATCGGGACTGGGACCCGTACAACATCAAGCGCGGGGGCCTCTGGGCCCACATCCTCTGGCTCTTCTACGCGGAGCCGGCCGAGCGCACCTACGACAACGTTCCCGATCTGATGGCCAACCGACTCGTCCGCTGGCAATTCCGTTTCCACGGCTGGCTGGGCTTGATCGTGGGCCTCGGGCTCCCGACGGCGATCGGCGCCCTGTTTGGCCGGCCGATCGGGGGTCTGCTCTGGGGAGGCTTCCTCCGCATCGTGGTGATCCACCACACGACCTTCATGGTCAACTCGGTGGCGCATCTCTGGGGCACGCGGCCCTACACGGAGGAGAACTCCGCGCGCGACAACGCCTTGCTCGCGTTCGTCACGAACGGCGAGGGGTACCACAACTTCCATCACAAGTTCCCGTCGGACTTCCGCAACGGCATCCGCTGGTACCACTGGGATCCCACGAAGTGGCTCATTGCCAGTCTGGCCTTCGTCGGTCTCGCTCGCGATTTGAGAAAGACGCCGAATGACGCGATCGTGAAGTCGCGCCTTCGGATCCAGCACGCGAGGGCACAGCGAGAGGCGTCGCGCCTGTCGGCTTGAGCTCTCGGCACTCCTGGATCCCCCGTGTGATAGGCTGACGACTCCTTCAGCCGTCGACGGAATCCATCCCGCTCAAACGGAATGCCCGCCTCCGGTTTCTGGAAGAAAGCGGGTATCCCCATGAGCAGCCGGCCAATTCGCACGAGAACGCATCGAATCCTTCGCCATTGGACGATCGACAGCCCGTCGGTCGTCGGAGGCTCCGTCCGAGCGGCGCCGAGTCTCCCCTATGCGGAGTCGGTGAACGTCGGACAGTCGGAGCGCCTCGCCCGGAAGCTCTCGGGGATCAAGGCGGATCTGGCACGCCGCGCAGGCTGAACCCGACTCGCGCGAATTCGATCGGCTGCGGCGTTCGAGCGCCCACACACCCGGGGACCTCTCTTCTTTTCCGAGTTCACACGGCCGATGCTCGCTCCGCTCCAACGATCTCTCCCGGCGTGATAGCCTGAGCTCTCCGACCCTCCGACGGCCTACGCTCCTCCACAGGCGCGCCCGTCGCCGGCCTTCGGCGAGAAAGCGAGCGCCCCCGTGCAGTACCTGATTCGAAGATGGGCTTGTCCGGCGTGCCGCCGATACAACGCCACCGAGGTCACGCTCGAGGGAACGGTGAAGTGCGACCACTGCGCCACCGTCCGGAAGATCCAGCCGAGCGCCGCTCGGGGATACGAGACACCCGATCAACTCTCCGCGTTCATCCGGGCGGACGCCCAGACGCAACAGGGAGAGTGGATGGACTACGAGTCGGGCTAGAGCTCCGCTCTCAGTTCGGGAAGTGCAACCCTAGCGCCGCGGCAAGAAACACCGCCATCTCTCCCCGCGTGATCGGGCTGTTCACGCAGTAATTCCCGCCGCCGCACCCGCCCGTGATCCCCGCCGCCGCGAGCGCTTCGACGAAGCGGAAGTAGGGATGCCCCGTCGGGACGTCCAGGAATGTCGCGCTCGGCGGTGCCGGGCTGACCTGAAGCTTGTAGCCGATGTAGGCGCCGGTAATCTGGTTCAGGTTGTTGCCCGAGTTCGTGAAGGCCTGCAGGAAGTACCTCCGCGAGTTGTTGTCCACGATACGGCCCAGGGCCGTGATGTCCCCGTTGACTTGATTGCAGCCGAAGGGTCCCCCGCCGGATACAAGCGTCACCAGCAGATCGCACTGCGTGGTCAGGTAGTCGCAGTCGTACAACTCCAGAACCACGTCGAGGGGGCCCGAGTTGTCGCAATAGTCCAGCTCGAAATACGTCAGGAGCGCACCGGAAGGAAGGTGGAGCGAGGCGTAGAAGGCCCCCCCCTGGACTGTGGAGTAACGCCCGAAGCTCGTGGAATAGGGCGTGCTCGATTCCTTGGGAGTGAACTCGGCCTGGCCGACACTGTAGAGGACGCGGCCGACGCCGCCCCATTGCGGCGCATCGGTCGCGCCCGGTCTTGCGACCTGAGCCTGACCCGCCACGGCGAACAACGTCCAGGAAAGCGACAGAGCCAGGAAACGGGCGACACGAGCGCTCGACACCACCATGCCTTCCTCCTTGGATCACGATGTGCGGACCTGCGGCAGCCGCCGCGCGATCGATCCTATCCGCGGGAACGATTCCAGAACGGTGTCCGCGCCGGGAACACCGCCGGCGGTCTTCCGTATCTTCCGGCGGAGGCCCCCATGGACACGATGCTCCGCGAGTTTCGCCATGGCCTGCGCACGCTCACGCGGTCTCCCGGGTTCGCCGCCGTTGCGGTCCTGACCCTGGCGCTGGGCATCGGGGCGTCGACGGCGATCTTCTCGGTCGTCGACGCCGTGCTCCTGCGCGCGCTTCCCTACCCGAGCCCGGAACGGATCGTGCGCGTGTGGGAGCAGACGCCAAACGGACGCCGGATCAACCTCTCCGACCCGAATTTCGACGACTTCCGCACGCAAAACGAGGCGTTCGCGGATCTCGCGATCTATGCCTCGTGGGTCGCCTCCGTCTCCGGCGGCCGCGAGCCCGTGCGCCTGCCGGTCGCCGTGGTCTCGAGCGGCTTCTTCCGGGTCCTCGGAGTCCCGCCCTCGCGCGGACGCGCGTTCGTGCCGGAGGAGCTTCGCGTCCACGGCACGCCCGCCGCGATCGTCAGCCACGCCTACTGGCAGCGCGATCTCGACGCCGCCCCGGAGCTCTCCTCCCGGCGGCTGAACCTGGACGGAACGGTCTACTCGGTCGTCGGCGTGATGCCGCCGCAGTTCGACTTCCCGCCGGGCGCCGGCGTCTGGATCCCGCGCGAGCTCGAGCCGCCCCTGCCCAGCCGGACGGCGCACAACTGGAACGGCCTGGGACGGATCCGCGAGGGCACCACCCTCGAGCAGGCACGCGCGAACCTCGGCACGATCGCCAAGCGCATCCGCGCCCAGTACGGGACCTACGTCGACCTCGACGATGCGGCGATTCAGCCGCTCGCGCAGGCGATGGTCGGCAACGTTCGCACGGCACTCTTGACCCTGCTGGGCGCGGTCGGACTGCTGCTCCTGATCGCCTGCGCCAACGTCGCCGGCCTGTTGCTCGCCCGCGCCTCCGCCCGCCGCCGGGAGCTCGCGGTGCGCGCCGCGCTGGGAGCCGGGCGCGGCCACATGATTCGGCAGTTCCTCGCGGAATCGCTCGCCTTCACGCTGCCGGGCGGTGTCCTGGGTGTTCTGCTCGCGGCGTGGGCCGTCCGGCTGCTGCCCGCGATTCTTCCTGCGAACCTGCCGCGGCAGGCGGGCGTCGCGATCAACGCGCCCGTGCTGCTCTTCGCACTGGCGGCGACGGCCGCCGTCACGCTCTCGCTGGGGCTGTTCGCCGCCTGGCGCGCCTCCGCGGGCGATCTCCAGGAGGCGCTCGCCACGGGGTCGCGCGGCGATGCCGGAACGGGGGCCGGTCAGAGGCTGCGCGGTGTCCTCGTCGTCGGCGAGATCGCGCTGACGCTCGTGATCCTCGTGGGCGCCGGCCTGCTGGGTCGCAGCTTCCTGCGGCTCCTGTCCACCAACCCGGGATTTCCCACGGAGGACCTCGTGACGATGGAGTTCTCCGCCCCGCCGCGCTCCGATGCGGGGTCTTCCGACGTGTCGGCGACGCTGCGCCAGATCCGCCTCGTCGATGAGGCCCTCGCCCGTCTCCGCGCGATTCCAGGAACGGACGCGGTAGGACTCGCCGGCGCGCTGCCCGTGGCGGCGGGCGACAACCTCCCCAACGGAACGTTCCTGCTGCTGGCCGATGGGCGGTCGCCCGAGAGCTACGAGGAGTGGAATCGACTCGCGCAGGACCCCGCGCGGACCGGGCAGGCCTTCTACGCGGTCGCGGACACCGACTACTTCCGCGCGATGGAGATCCCGCTTCGGCGTGGGCGCGTGTTCGGCGCATCGGACGATTGGAGCGCGCCTCACGCCGCGCTGATCAACGAGTCGCTGGCCCGCCAGCGCTGGCCCGGGCAGGACCCGATTGGCCAGATGATCCACTTCGGCAACATGGATGGGGATCTCCGGCCGCTGACGATCGTCGGCATCGTCGGCGACGTCCGGGCGCGCGGGCTCGACGCTCCGCCGCCGCCGGTCATCTACGTCAACTACCGCCAGCGCGGGCTCAAGTCCGGCTCGCTGCCGGCCGTCGTGGCGCGCGGCGCGATTCGCCCCACCGACCTCACGGCGTCGGCGCGGGCGGTGTTCGCCGATTTGGTTCCCGATTCTCCGGTGAAATTCTCGACGTTCGCGGGCGAGATGCGGGTCTGGCTGTCCGACCGCCGCTTCGTGCTCCTGCTGGTCGGGACCTTCGCCGCCGCGGCGCTGCTGCTCGCGGCCGTCGGCATCTACGGCGTCGTGGCCTACTCGGTGGCGCGCCGCACGCGCGAGATCGGCGTGCGCATGGCGCTGGGGGCGCAGCGTCAGGACGTGCTGCGGCTCGTCGTCGGCGAAGGGGCGCGGCTCGCGGCGGTCGGCGTCGTGCTCGGCATCGGCGCATCGCTCGCCGTCACCAGGCTGGTCTCGAGCCTGCTGTTCGGCGTGGGCGCCAACGACCCGACCACGTTCCTCCTCGTCGCGGCGGTCCTTGCCGGGGTCGCGCTGCTGGCGTCGTACCTGCCGGCGCGACGCGCGATGCGGCTGGATCCCAACGTGGCCTTGCGCGCCGAGTAGGGACAACACGAGCGCGGCCCGCGCAGGCCGCCCTTCCCGTCATATGGCGCCGGCCCTCGAGCCACTCAGTCCACGAGAGCCCGACGGGTGCGCGAACATGCTGCAAAACGCCATGGCCGCCCCTGACCTGCCGGGAGAGCTCGAGAGGCTTCATCCGGCCAGCTTCTCCTGGGCTCTGACCTGCTGCGGCCGGGAGCGGGAGGAGGCCGAAGACGTGCTGCAGACCAGCTACATGAAGCTGCTCGACGGCCGGGCCCGGTTCGACGGCCGGTCGACCCTCAAGAGCTTCCTCTTCGGCGTCATCCTCCGGACCGCGGCCGAGAGCCGGCGCCGCCATCGTCTCGAGCGCTGGCGGGGCGCGATCCTGGGCCTCCGGGCCCCCGACCCGACGCCGCCGCACGGACCCGAAGAGCTCGCGTCGCGCTCGGAGGAGGTGGCGCGTCTGCGCGGCGCACTCCCCCGCCTGCCCCGGCGTCAGCGGCAGGTCCTGGAGCTCGTGTTCGGACAGGAGATGACGATCGCGGAAGCGGCGGATGTGCTCGGCATCGGAATCGGAAGCGCGCGGACACATTACGACCGCGGCAAGAAGCGTCTGGCGCGAGAGCTCGATCGAGGACGGCGATGACGCACGACCGCAAGCTCACCCGACTCTTCGAGGAGGCGCGTCGGGAGGACGAAGCGCGCGCGCCGGAGCTCTCCGAGCTGATGGCGCGTCCGCGTCGCCTCGAACCCGAGACGGCCCCCTCCGCGGCGCGGCGACTCGCTCCGATCCTCGCCACGCTGGCGCTGTTGGCTCTCGCCCTTGCGATCTTCCGTTCGGAGGACCCGGTCTCCCCTCCGCCGCCGGCGACGCCCGCCGCCGAGGCCTTCCTGTCGCAGCCCCGGTGGCACGCTCCGACGGACTTTCTTCTCGAGCCGCCCTCCGGCGAGCTCTGGAGCTCGACTCCTTCGATCGGAACGACGGTGCCCGAAATCGACGCCGGCTCCCCCGAGCCGAAGAAAGGAACCCGCACATGAAGACCCGGCTGCTGGCCATCCTCCTCCTGTTCGTTTCCGCGACGGCCCTGGCCGCCGACGCGCCGCCGGCCGCCGACGATCCGTTCGCACGCAACTTCTTCGCACCCGACTTCGTCATGAAGCACCAGAAAGAGATCGGGTTGACGGAACGTCAGCGCGACACGATCAAGGCCGAGATCCAGAAGGTGCAGTCGAAGTTCCTCGATCTGCAATTCGACATGCAAAGCGAGATGGAGAAGCTCAACGATCTCGTGCAGTCGCGGCCCGTCGACGAGGCCCGGACTCTCGCGCAGGCGGAGACCGTGATGCGCCTGGAGACCGACACGAAGAAGCTCCACCTGGGAATGCTCGTCCGGATCAAGAACATGCTGACCGAGAGCCAGATCCAGAGGCTTGCCCAGCTTCGCGAGGCGGCGGCGCCCTAGGCGGTCGCGCCGCTCCGCCGCACCGCCTATTTGAGACCGAGCGGCTTGCCGGCGATCAACAGCGCGATCGATTCCCGGATGCGGCGCTCCCGAGTCTCGTCCCGCTTGGCCAGGAAAATCCAGACGACGAAGTCCCGACGACGCCTCGGCGACAGCTCTCGAAAGCGGCGCCAGGCCTCGGGGCTCCTCTTCAGGGCCTTCGCGACGGAAGCGGGAAGCACCGGAACGTCGGGCGGCTTCGCGACCGCCTTGCCCTTGGGCGACGCCGCGAGACCCGGGGCGGCGAGCAGGCCCTGCTCCTCGAGCCGAGCCCAGCGCCGACGGTTCCGCGCGGACCACTTGCTGGTCGGCTGGCGCGGGGTGAAGAGGCGGGCGTAGCGGTCCTCGTCGATTCGCTTGATCAGGCTGTCGATCCAGCCGAAGCAGAGGGCTTGCTGAACCGACTCCTCGTACGGGATGCCCGTCACGCCCGTGTGGTCTTTGTGAAACAGGAGCCAGACCCCGCGGCTGGTCGCGTGGTTCTTGCGAAGCCAGGACCGCCACTGGGAAGTCGTTCGGATGTCGAGCGGAGGCGTTTCCATGGCCTCGAGGAGCCTAACTTTCGTCGGCGGGATTCGTCCAACCTCTGGCGCGGCGGCCTCGCGCCGCGGGGGGTCAAGATGCCCGACACCGATGTCCATCGCCTGTCGCAGCGCGTGTGGGACGCCGCGAAAACGCAGGCGCTGCTGCTGGCGCAGGACCTCCGACACGGCCTTCGGCTGGTCCGGCGCGAGCGCGGGTTCGCGACCGTGGCGATCGGCACCGTCGCGATCGGAATTGGCCTGTCGACCGCGGTCTTCAGCGTCGGGAAGTCGTTGTTGGTCGACAAACTGCCCTATCGCGAGGCCGAACGTGCCGCGATGGTGTGGGTGACCAATCCGCGCCAGGGTTTCGACCGAGACGTGACCTCGTACCCGCGCCTGCTCGCGTGGCGCCAGCGCAGCGAGCGGATCGAGGCGTTTTCCGCATACACCTACCGTCGGGCGGTGGTGACCGGCGTCGGCGATCCCGAACAGCTGATGGTCGTCCGAGCGACCCCCGAGTTCTTCCAGGTGATTCGCACCGATCCGGTCGTGGGGCGCGTGTTCGATGCGACCGAGGAAAATGCCGCCGTCGCCGTCATCAGCTACGGACTCTGGCAACGGAAATTCGGCGGGCAGTGGAGCGTGGTGGGACAGCCGCTCCGTCTGGACTCGGTTCCCTACACCATCATCGGCGTCCTGCCCCCGTCGTTCCATTTCCCCGACCGCGACCTGGACGCCTGGGTCCCCCTGCGACCGAGCGAAGACGAGCGCACCAGCGGAGCCTTCTGGCTCCATACGGTCGCGCGCCGGAAGCCCAACGTCTCCCTTGCCGAGGCACAACACGAAATGAGCGCCATCGCCGCTCGTCTCGCCGCGGAGAATGCCGCGGATCAGGATCTCGGCGTGGCCCTCGTCGGTCTGCGCGACGAGATCGCGGGGCCCTACAAGCCTGCCCTGTCCATGCTCGCCGCCGCCGTCCTGGGGGTCCTGGCGATCGCCTGCGTCAACGTCGCGGGCATGCTGACCGCGCGCGGTGCGGCCCGGCGACGCGAGGTGGCGATTCGGACCGCGCTCGGCGCGTCCCGGCGTCGCGTCGTGCGGCAACTGTTGACCGAGGCCCTCGTCCTGTTCCTTCTCGGAGGCATCCTGGGCGTCGCGCTCGGGTCGGCGTTCCTGCGGCTGCTCGTGCGGCTGGCTCCGCCGACGCTGTCATGGCTTCAGGACGTCTCCCTCGACGGAGGGATGCTCGCGATCGCGCTCGGGATGGCGGCGGTCACCGGAGTGCTCTTCGGCGTCGTTCCGAGCTGGAAGGGGGCGGGAGCCGACGTCGCGGAAGTCGTCGCGAGCGGGGTCAAGGGGGCGGGCCGCGGCGAGCTGTCCCATCGTTTCCGGTGGGTGCTCATCGTGTCCCAGATCGCGGTCGCGACGAGCGTCGTGTCCGCGGCCAGCCTGGCGCTCACGAGCCTCGTCGCTGCCCAGCGCGTCGATCTGGGGTTCAAGCCGGAGCGCGTGCTGACCGGGCGGGTGGAGCTCCCGCTGGCGAAGTACCCGGAAGCCGCGGCTCGCCAGCAGTTCTTCGATCGCCTGCTCGAGCGGGCGCGCGCGGCGCCCGGGGTCACCGGTGCCGCGGCGGCAAGCTCGCCCCTGCTGGGCCGGCTGCCGTTCTCCTCGAGCTTCTCGATCGAGGGTCGACCGGAGACGATCGCGCAACCCTTGACCACCGACATCGTCACGCCGGACTTCTTCCGCGTCCTTGGGATCCCTCTGCTCCGGGGTCGGCTGTTCTCGGAGCAAGACCGCGCGGACGGCCTGCGCGTCGCGATCCTCAACGAGACGGCCGCCAAGACCCACTGGCCCAACCAGGACCCGCTCGGCCAGCGCTTCAAGTTCGGAGCCGCGGACGGCGACGACGCTCCGTGGCTGACGGTCGTGGGGATCGTGGCGGATACGCGACGGGCCGGCGCCGATCATCCGGTCTTCACGGAGTCTTATCAGCCCCACACGCAGGGCGACGCCCGGTCGATGACGGTCTTGATTCGGACCGCCGGAGAACCGGCGGCCATCGCTCCGGCGCTTCGAGCGATCGTTCACGAGATCGATCCCGATCAGCCGCTGGCGCGGGTCGGGCCGCTGGAAGCCTCCATCGAGAACCAGACCGCCGCGCGCCGATTCAGCACCTGGCTGCTCGGGACCTTCGGGATGGCGGCCGTGGTCCTGACGGCCGTGGGTCTGTACAGCCTGCTCGCCTACCTCGTGGCACTCCGCAAACATGAAATGGCGGTGCGCCTCGCGATTGGCGGGAGCCCCCGGCACGTGCTGGGGTTGATCGTCCGCCACGTTTCCGCCGTCGTCGCCGTCGGGTGGAGCATCGGCCTGGCCGTCGCGCTCACGACCGCGCGGTCGATGCGCGGCCTGCTCTTCGGCATCCAGCCCTGGGATCCCCTGGCGCAGGCGGCGACGGTCGCGGCGCTCGCACTCGTCGCCCTCGCGGCCACCTGGATCCCGGCCCGCCGGGCCATGCGGGTCGATCCGGCGATCGTGCTGCGAAACGAGTAGCGAAGGACTGGAGGGTGGAGAGGAATCGTGGTGAGCCGTGTAGGACTCGAACCTACAACCTAGAGATTAAGAGTCTCTTGCTCTACCAATTGAGCTAACGGCCCACGAGGCGGCGCAGGATAGAGGATTCGGGAGGGCGAAGCAAGAGGCGACGGCCCTCGTCGGACTCATCCTCCGCCGACGAACTCCACGACCTCCAGCTCGTCGCCGTCGACGAGCCGCGTGTCCGCGTAGCGGGCCTTCGGAACGATCTCGCGGTTGCGCTCGACCGCGACGCGGGGCGTCGCGATGTGGAGCAGCTGGAGCAGCCCCGTGATGTTGGTGCCCGGAGGCAGATGCCGCTCCTCGCCGTTGACGCGCACGCGCAAGGGCGCAGCGTTCATGGGACGCGAACGGGGTACTTCAGCTCTGTCGACGCGCCCGGGGAGCTGACGCGCACGACGCACAGGGCGCTGCCGGTCGAGAGTGCCGGCACCGAGAAGCTCGCGGCGCAGGAGCCGTCGCCCGAGGTCTTGCCCTGGAAGACCAGGGAGGGCCGGGCGACCGTCGACAGCACGCGAATCTGGACGCTCGCCCCGGCAACCGGCTGGCGGGTCTGCGCCGTCTCGACGCGCATGCGCAGGTTGGCGGACTTGCCCGCGCGCAGCTCGGGAGCGGTCAGCAGGACCTCGATCTCCTCCTGGTCCATCTCGGAGGCGAGGTAGTCGAGGATGACCTGGTCCAGCGTCCGGTCGCCGGTCGGTCCGGGGGTCGCGGCGGCGGGCGCGGGGGCGGGGGCGTCCTTGCCGTCGCCCTCCGGGGCCACGAGGGTCCGCTCCATCTCCTCGGAGACCGCCGCCTTGGACGCCGTGTCCTCCTCGGGCACGCGAAGGGTTCCGTCGGGCCCGTCGAAGCGTCCCCGCTGGATCGCCGCGATCATCGTCCGGTGCTGCTGCTCCATCAGCTCCTGGATGGCGCGGTCGTCGCGAGGCTCCTCGAGGACTTCGCCGTAGGAAGTCCGGCGGGTGGCCAGGATCTCGCCGCCGACGTAGACGAGGGACTCGATGTAGGGGTTGTCCTCCCCCTTGTCCTCCGTCTGGATGTGGAAAACCCGGTTGTTGTGCCGGACGTCCGTGTTGTAGCCGGTGATCACCCGGAAAGTTTAGCGGGTCTGCGTCCGGACCGCCTCCACGGGCTCGATCCGCTGCCCCCGGCGCATCGGCGATAATCCGCGGCGACGATGACGGAACCGGGCGGTCCCACCCTGCGCCGCCGCGCCGCGCTGCTGCTCGTCTTCTTCCTTTCCGGCGCCACGGGCCTGATCTACGAGATCGCCTGGATGCGGCGCCTCACGCACGTGTTCGGCAGCACGACGCTGGCGGTCTCGACGGTCCTGGCGGCCTTCATGGGCGGCCTCGCCCTGGGAAGCTACGTTTTCGGACACCGCGCCGACCGGCATCCCCACGAAGGCCTGCGCCTCTACGGCTATTTCGAGATCGGGATCGGCCTGCTCGGGATGGCCGTGCCGGCCCTGTTCCGGGTCATCGAGGCGCTGTATCTGGCGATGGCGCCCTCCTTCGAGAAGTCTCCCGGCGCCTTCGCCCTCGTCCAGTTCGTGCTGGTCCTGTTCGTGCTGGGGCCGCCCACCATCCTGATGGGCGCGACGCTGCCCCTGCTCTCGCGCTTCCTCGTCCGGCGCCGGGACGAGGTCGGCGGAATGGTCGGCGCCCTCTACTCCGCGAACACGGTCGGTGCCGCGGCGGGCGCGTACGCCGCGACCTACTTCCTGCTGCCGGGCATCGGGGTCTGGCGCACCGAGATCGCGGCCGTCCTCATCAATCTGGCGATCGGGCTGACGGCCCTGCGGCTGCAGAAGAGTTGGCGCACGCGCGAGCTCCCCAGCCCCGACTCGGATGTCCCGAGTCTCGAGTCTCGAGTCCCGAGTCCCGAGTC
>DATBIJ010000300.1:0-8065 GCA_036557025.1 Thermoanaerobaculia bacterium
AATCGCGGTGGCATCTTTGGACGAGGCGCTCGCCGCCTGGCGCCTGCTCGGGCTCGCGGAGACGCACCGCGAGGAGGTGCCGACCCAGAAGGTCCGCGTCGCGTTCCTGACCGTCGGCGAGAGCGCGATCGAGCTGCTGGAGCCGACCTCGTCGGACTCGCCGATCGCCAGGTTCCTCGAAAAGCGGGGGCCGGGAGTCCACCACGTCTGCTTCCGCGTGACCGACATCGAGGCGTCGATCGCCGAGCTCGAGGCGGCGGGCTGCCGCTTGCTCAACCGCGTGCCGGCTCCCGGGGCGGCCGGCAAGCGGGTCGCGTTCCTCCACCCCGATTCCGGGAAGGGTGTTCTGATCGAGCTGGCCGAGAAGGGGGGCGCGCCGTGAAGGTCGGGGAGTTCGTCGTGGTCAACCTGGTGAACCCGCGCGAGAAGTACTGGGGCCTCCTGCTGGAGCGCGACAGCTCGGGCGTGACCGTTCGCGGGATGTCGCTCGAGGGCTTCGAGGGCTGGATGCGCGAGATCCTCCACAAGGAGCCGCTGACGTTCACGCCGGCCTCGGTCTTCTTTCCCCTCCACCGCGTCGAGCGGATGTTCCTGGACGAGACCGCCGGCGAGGTGCTGGGCTTCTCGGATCGATTCCGACGCTACGTCGGCGAAGACGCGCGCTACCACCTGACGCCGGTCCCGGAGATCGACGGGTAGGGCACGCCCTCCGATGGGCATCCAGGCTCGAATCGGGGCCCCCTCGGGCTCCGCGTCCCCTTCCCGCCTCCGCGCGCTCCTCGAAGACGCCGAGGACTGGTGCCGCGGAAAGTCCCCCTGGTGGCGTTTGCCGATCCTCTTGTGGCTCGCCTGGACGGGCTTCCGCTTGTGGCGGGATCCGGAGGCCTGGAGCCTCCTCGGAGGCATCACCTTCGGGATCCACGAGATCGGGCACCTGATCACGGGCGCGTTGGGGACGTTCGTCTCGGTCGCCTCGGGAAGCCTCTTCCAGCTCGCGGCGCCCGCCATCGCGGCGCTCCTGCTCGCGCGGCAGCGCGACTATTTCGGAGTGGCCTTCGCGGCCGGCTGGCTCGGCTCCTCGATGGTCAACCTCTCGCTTTATGTCGGCGACGCCCGGGCCCGGCAGCTGCCACTGATCGGGTTCACGGACGACCCGATCCACGACTGGAACTACCTGCTCGGCAAGCTCGGGCTGCTGGAATGGGACCGGGCGCTCGCCGGCGCGCTGCGGCTCGCCTCGGTCGCGACCTTTCTCACGGCGGTGGCGTTCGGAACCTGGCTTCTCTGGAAAATGTTTCGGGCGCCGCGCGGCGCGCCACAGGAGGGCTGAGGCGAAAGGGCGCCCGCGCGCTCAGACCCGCAGGTTGTCGGCCGTCCAGTTCTTGACGCGTTTCTTGATGGCCTCGCGGTCGTGGATGTCGTTGGCGAGCACCTCGCGCACGAGGTCGCCCATCTCCGCGTCGCTCGCGAAGCGCAGACCGATGAGCTGATTCGGGGTGAGCTCCAGGATGCGAGCCTTGAGGTCGGACGGAAGGATCTTCTCGAGGCGCAGCCGCATCTCGAGTCGGATGATGCGGTCCTGGGCGCGCAGGGCGAAGATCCGCGCGTAGAAGTAGATTCCGACGATTGCCGCGGCCATCAGGAAGCCCATCACCGTCTCGAAGGCCGGGCCGCGCACGAGGCGCACGCCGCTCCAGATCAGGTTGACGACCAGGATCAGGAAGATGACGTAGTGGTAGAGCGGGACGAAACGGCGGTGGGTGCGGTAACTCTGGGGCGCCGCTTCGGACGCGGTCGGCAAGGCGAACTCGGAAGACGCGGCGGACTTCAAAGGATGACGGCGCGCAGGAAGTAGTCGGCGGTCGTGATCTGCCCGTTGACGATCTGCCGGGCCTGATCCGTCGACATCAGGAAGCTGCCGGCGGCCTCGTTGGAGGAGGTCGTCAGCTGGATCTCGATGGTGAGCTGATTGCCGCGGTTGCCCCAGTCTCCGAGCGCGCGCGCCGCGGCGGCAAGCGTGTTGAAGACGGCCTCCTCGGTGTTCGCGGTCGCGAGCAGGCGGACCGTGCCGCGGTAGTTCTGCACGCGGTACTGCTGAATTCCGGCGCCGTCCAGGATTCTCTGGAAGGTCGACTGGAGCACGGGGTCGACGGGCATCCAGGACTCGCCGGTCCCATTTTCCTGTTGCGCCGGTGCGTGGCGCGGCAGCTCCATCCGGGTCTTGTTCTCCCGGATCAGGTCCTGGATCCGCTTCGTGGGAGGCGTCGGAACGGGAGGCTTCAGTCTCTCGTCGCCGGTCTCGATCGCCACGACGTTGCCCGAGTACTTCTTGTTGTATTCCTGCGTGCCGGGCACGTCGACCTTGTCGAAATCGATCTGCGTGACGGTGCCGTTTTCCAGCACGATGATGGCTTTGCGCCCCTTCACCTCGTAGACGCCGCGCGCGAAGATCAGCGAGCCGTCCTTGAGCTTGACCACGTAGGCCATGGCCGGCGCGGCGGCGAGCAGCAACGCGGCCAGAAAAGTGAAAACCGTGCGCTTCATCGGCGGGACCTCTCGGGAAACGCGAGTTTGACAGGCACGAAGCCGGCCAAGATGATAGCACCCCCATGCTGATCGTCATGGACGCGGCGGCCTCCGCGGAGGACGTCCAGCGCGTCGTCGAAACCGTCCGTGGCCTCGGCCTCCAGGCCCACCCGATTCCGGGGGCCCAGCGGACCGCCATCGGCATCACGGGCAACCGCGGCGCGGTCGAAGCGGCCGCCTTCGAGGGTCTGCCCGGCGTTTCCGAAGTCATCCCGGTCTCGGCGCCTTACAAGCTGGTGTCCCGCGAGGCCAAGCGAGAGACGACGGTGGTGGACATCGGCGGGGTGCCGGTGGGCGGACCGCGCGTCGTGGTCGTCGCGGGTCCCTGTGCCGTCGAGACCGAGGCGCAGACGATCGAGGTCGCCCGCCGAGTGCGCGATGCCGGCGCGACGCTCTTCCGCGGCGGCGCGTTCAAGCCGCGCACCTCTCCCTACTCCTTCCAGGGTCTCGGCGCGGAGGGGTTGCGGATCCTCGCGAAGGCGCGGGCGGAGACGGGCCTTCCGATCGTGACCGAAGTGCTCGACACCGAGAGCGTCGACCTGGTCGCCGAGCACGCGGACTGCCTGCAGGTCGGCGCGCGGAACATGCAGAATTTCTCGCTGCTGAAGAGACTCGGGCGCCTGCGCAAGCCCGTTCTGCTCAAGCGCGGAATGGCGGCGACGATCGAGGAGCTGCTGCTCTCGGCGGAGTATCTGCTCGCGGAGGGCAACTATCAGGTCGCGCTCTGCGAGCGCGGCGTGCGGACCTTCGCGGACCACACGCGCAACACGCTGGACCTCTCCGCGATCCCGTACGTGCAGCGGATCTCGCACCTGCCGATCCTCGTGGATCCGTCCCATGGGACCGGCAAGCGCGCGAAGGTGCTGCCGCTGTCGCGGGCGGCGGTCGCGGTCGGCGCCGACGGGCTGCTCATCGAGGTGCACGATCACCCTGAGGCGGCGCTCTCCGACGGGCCGCAGGCCCTCACGCCGCCGATGTTCGCGGAGCTGATGGAGCAGGTGCGGCGGCTCGCGCCCGTCGTGGGGCGGACGGCATGAAGGGTCTGCTGGTGTTGGAGGACGGCACCTCCGCGCGCGGCGAGGCCATCGGCCGCCCGGGCACCTCCTTCGGCGAGATCGTGTTCAACACCGCCATGAGCGGGTATCAGGAAGTGCTGACCGACCCCTCCTACGCGGGACAGATCGTCGTGATGACCGCGGCGCACGTCGGCAACTACGGCGTGCGGGCCGAGGAGGCGGAGTCGGGCAAGGTGCACGTCGCGGGCTTCGTCGCGCGGGACTTCCCCGAGCGCTGGAGCGGCTTCGGCGGCGAGATGAGCCTCGCGACGTACCTCGACGACGCGGGCGTGCTGGGTCTGCACGGGATCGACACGCGCGCCCTCGTGCGCCACATCCGCTCCCAGGGCGCGATGCGGGCGGGCCTCTCGACGGAAATCGACGACGAGAAGGAGCTGCTCGCGCGGGTGCGGCGGGCCCCCGAGATGTCGGGAAGCGACCTGGCGCTCACGGTGACGCCGCGGGAACGCTCGGTGTCCCCGGCGCGCGAGGAGCGCTTCCGCGTGGCGGCGGTGGACTACGGCATGAAGCGCAACATCGTGCGCCTGCTCAACGCGGCGGGCTGTCGCGTCGAGGTCTTTCCCGCGACGTCTTCCGCCGCCGAGGTGCTCGGGGGAAATCCCGACGGAATCTTCCTCTCCAACGGCCCCGGAGATCCGGCGGCGCTGGCAGGCCCGATCCGCGCGATCGAGGGGCTCATCGCGTCGAAGAAGCCGATCTTCGGCATCTGCCTCGGACACCAGTTGCTGGGCCTCGCGCTCGGCGCCGACACCTTCAAACTGAAGTTCGGGCATCGCGGCGCCAACCACCCCGTCGGGGATATCGCGACGGGCGTCGTCGCGATCACCTCGCAGAACCACGGCTTCGCCGTGGACGCGGAGAGCCTGCCCGCGGAGATCGTCGCCACGCACCGAAATCTGAACGACGGAACCCTCGAGGGATTCCGCCACGAGCGACTGCCGATCCTGGCCGCGCAGTTCCATCCCGAAGCCGCGCCGGGTCCGCACGACGCCAACGTCCTCTTCGACGCCTTCCTGTCCTCCATGCGCGCGAGCAAGGAGACGTGAGCCTCGCGCTCGAGATCGCGCTCCGTTACGTCCGCTCGAGGCCTTCGCGCCTGATCTCCTCCGTCTCGCTGCTGGCCATCGCCGGCATCGCCGTCGGCGTCGCGGCGCTCGTGGTCGCCATGGGGCTGTTGTCCGGCTACCGGCGGGAGATCCGCGAGAAGCTGATCGGCTCCAACGCCGAGGTCGTGGTGTTTCTCTTCTCGCGGGAGGAGTCCGAGCCCGAGAGCGAGCAGCGCGTCGGCGCGATCGCCGGGAGGGTCGCCCGCGTGCCGGGGGTGCGCGCGGTGGCGCCCGTCGTCTACCAGACCGGCATCGTGTCTTCGCCGGCCTCGCCCGACGGCGTCGACGGGACGCTGAAGGGCGTCGACCCCGTCCTCGAGCGATCCGTGTCGCAGATCGACAGCTTCCTGCCGCGCGCGGAGACCTTGCTGACGCGGGGCGGGCCCGGCCACCCGCCCGGCTGCGCGATCGGCGAGGCGATGGCGCGCCGGCTGGACGTTCGCGAGGGGGGCGAGATCCTGCTTGCCGTGGCCGATCAGGCGCCGGGCGGCGCGCGGTTCGCTCCGCGAGCCGGGCCCTGCAAGGTCGCGCGGATCTTCAAGACGAACTTCTACGAGTACGACGCGGAGTGGGTGTTCCTCGACCGCGAGGCCCTGCGCCGCCTCGCGCGCCTGACACTGCCGGCGAACGTGCTGGAGATCTCCCTGCACGCCCGCGGCGACGTCGCATCGGTCTCCCGCGAGGTCGGCGACGCGGCGGGGCCGGGGACCTCGGTGACCGACTGGCGTGCCATGAACTCGGGGCTCTTCTCGGCGCTCGCGATCCAGCAGACGACGCTGTTCCTCGTGATCGGGCTGATCGTCGCCGTGTCCACCTTCAACGTGGTCTCGACGCTGGTCATGACCGTCCAGGAGAAGAAGCGCGACATCGGCGTGCTCGCGGCGATGGGCGCGGAGCCGGGGCTGCTGTCTCGGGTGTTCCTCGTGTTCGGCGGCCTCCTCGGCGGGGCCGGCGTCCTGCTCGGCGTGCTCTTCGGTGTGGTGGTGTGCTGGGCCGCCACGGAGTTCCGCCTGCTCTCGTTCCCGCCCGGCGTCGCCGAGATCTACTTCGTCTCCTTCCTGCCTTTTCTCGTGCGCCCGCTCGAGGTCGCGGGCATCGTCGTATTTTCCGCGGCCGCGATCCTTGCGGCGTCCTGGCTGGCCGCTCGCCGAGCCGCGCGGGTCGACATCGGGGAAGCCCTCCGCTACGAGTAACCGTCGCGAGCGCTTGTTCGGGCTCTGGCGCGCCGCGACCTGGGCCAAGCGCCATCGAACAAGAGTTGGCTCGCGGCAGTGTCTCGAGAGTTCGCCGCGCGAGGTGTCTCCCACTTCGGAGGAGCCTCAGGCGACGTGCCTTCGGCGTTGCCATCGTGAGGGTTAGCGGCAGCTTAGAAGACCGGTTTCTCGGAGGCGGACGCGACCTATAATCGAGCTCCAATCCCGGAGGGTGCCCATGGTCCGAGCCCTGTACAGAATTCCGGCGTTCGCGGCGGGAGTGTTTCTGGCGTCCGCGGTGTCTCTGGCGCAGTGTGAATGGCGGTGGGAGAACCCGCTGCCGCAGGGCAACCGGCTCTCCGGCGTCGCGCACGCGGAAGGGCTCTTCGTCGCCGTCGGCGCCGGCGGGACGATCCTGACCAGCCCGGACGGCGTCTCGTGGAGCGCGAAGAGCTCCGGAAGCCGCTCGGATCTCGAGGACGTGGTCTGGACGGGTTCGGGTTTCGTGTCGGTCGGCGCCGAGGGCGCCGCCGCGACCAGCGCGGACGGAGCAGTGTGGACGGCCCGGCGCACGGGACGGTTCCCCAGGCTGCGGCGCGCGGTCCACGCGTTCGGCCGCGTCGTGGCGGTCGGCGACCGCGGAACGATCCTGTACAGCGAGGACAACGGCGCGAGCTGGCAGGCGGCGAGCTCCGGCACGACGGAGACGCTGCGCGACGTCGCCTCCAACGGGTTCCTCGCTCTCGCGGTCGGCCACAACGGCGCGATCACGGCCTCGCCCGATGGCATCCACTGGTCGCCGGTGCCGTTGCCCACGATCGAGCTTCTCTCCTCGATCGTCTGGGACGGATCGCAGTTCGTCGTGGGCGCCTCACGATTCCTCTCCTCCACGGGCTTTCTCACGAGCGCGGACGGCCTTTCCTGGCGCTGGAATCCGCTGGTGTTCGGCCTGGGCATCGCGCCGATGGTCACCGCGCTCTCCCGCGTCGGCGGGGAGACGCTGGCCGTCGGTGAGGCGGGAGCGGTGTACGTCTCCTCCGGGGGCGGTCCCTGGACCCGCCAGGATACCGGGACCTCGCTGACGCTCTGGGACGCCGCCTCCGGCGGCGGCGTGCGCGTGGCCGTCGGGGATCGGGGCACGATCGTCGCCTCCCGCGGCGGGGCCTGGGAGCGGGAAGGCTCCGGCAGCCGCGGCTACCTGACCGGGTTCGCCGCCGGCGGCGGGAAGAAGATCGCAACCGGGGGGGCGGGCACGATCCTCGTCTCGGACTCCAACGGCACGTGGCGGCGGCTTGCGACCGCTACCGACGGATGGATCCTCTCCGCGACGTACGGCGGCGCCGGCTTCGTGGCGGTCGGGCAATACGGAGCGCTTCTTCGCAGCGCGGACGGGGAGATCTGGAACTGGCAAACCTCGGGGTCCGGGGACCTCTGGTACGACGTGATCTGGGACGGCCGGCGCTACGTCGCCGTCGGCGCCGCCGGCTCCGTCGCGACCAGCGCCGACGGAGTCTCCTGGCGCCGCAACCCGTCGGTTCTCAGCAACGACCTGCGCGGCGCCGCCTGGAACGGCCAGCGCTACGTGGTCGTCGGCGGCGAGCGCGGGCGGTTCGTCTTCACGAGCGACGACGGCGCGACGTGGACGCAGACCTACCGCGCCCTGGGCGGCTCCTTGCGCGACGTGGCCTGGAGCGGTCAGAGCTTCCTCGCGGTCGGAGAGGACGGGGTGCTCCTGAATAGCAAGGACGGCCTCGCCTGGACGGAGCTGCGCTCGGGAACGGCGGAACATCTGACCGGCGCCGCCTGGACCGGCCGGGAATGGGTCGTCGTCGGTGAGCACGGCACGCGGCTGGAAAGCGCGGAAGGCGCGCAGTGGACGCCGCGCGACTCGGCGACCGCGAACGATCTCTGGATGGCCGCCGTCGCCGACGGGCTGTTGTACGTCGCGGGCCAGCACGGGACGCTGCTCTCGGCATCCTGCCGCGCGGCGGGCCAGCCCGTTCGCATCTCGCGCTAGGTCTCGGCTCGTCCTATCCCCCGCGGGCGAACCCCGCTATCATCCGCGCGCAATGCCGCGGCGCACGGACATTCGGTCGATCCTCGT
>DATBIJ010000301.1:0-13260 GCA_036557025.1 Thermoanaerobaculia bacterium
TCGAAGGAGTGGAAGTCGATTTCCGGGAGATTCGCGGAAACCCAGGACGTGATTTCCGGAAGATCGTCCCGGTTGAAGCTGGCGAGCACGGTCTGGGCGTTGAGCGTGAAGCCGCGGCTGCTCTTCTTCAGCGCGGCGAGACGCCGGTAGGTCTCCTCGAGCTTGACGAAGTTGCCGGGGGCCCCGCGGATGACGTCATGACGCTCGCCGAGGTGGTCCAGCGAGAGTCCGACCGTGAAGGTCTGCCGATCGTCCTTGCGCGACTCGAGCACCCGCGCGACCGTCGCCTCGACCTGCTCCGGGATGAGCGAGTTCGTCGGCATCGTGACGTTGGTGGCGTCGTGGCGGTGGTAGAGGATCCGCGTGATCTCCGGCAGGTCGCGGTTGAGCGTCGGCTCGCCTCCGGTCAGCACGACGCTGTAGAGCGCGCCGAGATCCGCCAGCGCCCGGTCGTAGTCCTCCAGCGACATCTCCAGGTGGCGGTTGACGTTCAGGTGATCCCAGTAGAAGCACGTCACGCATTTGGAGTTGCAGAGGTTCGTCATGCCGAGGATCAGGTACCTCGGCAGCGTCTCGCGTCCTCGCACCCAGTGGGCGCCCAATGCGACGGGGTTCACCCGCCGATTCTACAGGCCGTGGAGGGACCCAGAGCGGCTAAGGCAGCCGCAAGAGCGGGCGCACGATGGCCAGCTCGTGGAGCGCTTCGACCAGCTCGATGATGCCCACCAGCCAAACGAACCACACGACCTCGCCCATCGAGCGGCGGAAGATCCGCGGGCTCACGACATAGGAGTCCGGCTCGCGAAGGCTCGACCAGCGCGGCCAGAAGCGCGGGGTTCGAGCGCAGTAATCCTCGAACGCCTGGCCGAATCGCGCGCGCAAGTCGGCTTCCTCGCGGGCGATCGTCGAGGGATAGACCAGCAGGAACCCGAAAGCGAAGACCACCACGAAAGTCACGGTTTCCGTCGCGAGGCCGACGCCGAGCGCGCCGAGCAGCGAGAAGAAATACAAGGGGTTCCGCGTCACGGAATAAGGCCCCACCGTGATCAGCTCCGCCCCCTTGTAGCCGCTGATGAACAGCGAGCACCACAGCCGCCCCACGGTCGCCAGGCCGACGAGCAGGAGACCGGCGAAGAACAGCGCGGCCGCCGCCAGGCTCCCCTCATGCCGGCTCCTCGAGAGGAGCAACGCGACGACGAAGACCACCGCGAACGCCCAAGAAAGGTTGATCCGGCGCCGCGCCAGCAGGTCGGGGACACTCATCGCACCGCCCCCGAGAGCGCTCCGCGCGCGATGCCGACGATCAGCCCGGCGAAGTAGGTCGCGTGGTGGAGCGCGAAGGCGAAGGGCACGGCGGGAAACAGCGCGGGATCGCGGCGCCAGATCGGGAACGACAGCGCCCAGGTCAACGCGGCGTAGCCCGCGAGCGCCGGCAGCAGGAACGCCGGCCCCCAAATCGCCGACGCCGCTGTCGCGAGGAACCCGGCCGCGAGGAAAGCGGCGATCTTCCCGCGGTCGTGCAGGCCGGGACGCTCCACCAGGAGGCGGCCCGTCTTGATGCGATAGCGCCAGCGCTGCGCGAGGAACGCCGCCGGAAACGCGCGCCGGCGATGGCGCACCGGGAAGGCCGGATCCAGCACGACGCGCGCGCCGGAGTCCATCGCGCGCCGCAGCAGGTCCGTGTCTTCCCCGACGTAGCCCAGCCGCTCGTCGAAGCCCCCCAGCCGCTCGAAGAGCTCGCGGCGGAGAAACAGGTTACACAGCGCGACGTCGTGCGGCGAGCGCACCGGACCGGGGCGCGGGGAGCGCTCGTGCGCGGGCACGCCGCTTCCGATCACGGGCGTCGCGAGCAGGAGGTTCGCCAGACGCTCGCCGAAGGGCGCGCCGTCGGGGCCGGGGTCGGGTCCGCCCGCGGCGTCGGAGGCCTCCATCGCCCGAGCGCCGGCCGCGAGCCATCCGCGCTCGGCCACCGCGTCGTCGTCGAGAAACGCGAGCACGCTCCCGTTCGATGCCGCCGCGGCCCGATTCCTTCGCACGGCGGGGTTGCGGTCGGCCACCTCGATCCAGCGCACGGGAAACGACCGCTCCCGCCGAAGCGGCTCTCTCGCCGAGGCGACGAGGACCTCGAAGTCGGGCGGGGCCTGTCCCTCGAGCGAGGCGAGCGTCTCCGGGAGCGATCCCTCGACCCGATCGGACGCGATCAGGACGGAGACGACGGGCGGCCCCACACGGCGATTCTAGGCTCGAGCGGCTCGAGGTCCGACAGGAGCGTCGGCAGGAACTCCGACACGGTTGGATGGATGTGCATCGCGTTCTTGATGGTCGTGTAGGGCGCCCTCGCGTACATCACGTCCAGGATCGTGTGGATCACCTCGTCGCCGGAGACGCCGAGGATCGCGGCACCCACGATCTGTGAGGTCTCCGCGTCCACGAGGACGGACAGGAAGCCCTGCGTCTCTCCCATCTCGCGGGCGCGGCCCACGCGGGACATCGGGACGCGGCCCGCCAGCACGGGCCGGCCGGACTTGCGCGCCTCCGCCTCGGTCATGCCGGCCCTTCCCAGCGGTGGGTCCACGTACAGGTTGTAGGCGGCAATCCGGTCGGAGACCCGCCGCCGGCCGCCGTCGAGCAGGTTGGCCGCGACGATCTCGAAGTCGTTGTAGGAGGTGTGCGTGAACCCGCCGCGCCCGTTGCAGTCCCCCAGGGCCCAGACGCCCTCGACGCCCGTGCGCAGCTCCTCGTCGACGGGGATGTAGCCCCGCGAGTCGCTCGCGATGCCGGCGTCCGCGAGGCCCAGGTCGTCGGTGTTGGGGCGGCGACCGGTCGCGAGCAGCAAGTGCGTTCCCTCGACGGCGCGGGTGTCCGTCGCGCCCACCTGCAGTCGGATCGCCTCCCCGCGGCGCTCGGCCGCGAGACACTCGGCGTCGAGCAGGACGCGGATCCCCTCCCCCTCCAGGATCCTGCGAACCTCCTCGCTGACCGGCGGATCCTCGCGGGGAATCAGGCGGTCGCCGCGCTGAACGACCGTCACCTCGCTGCCGAAGCGCCGGAACATCTGCGCGAACTCCAGGCCGACATAGCTGCCTCCGACGACGAGCAGGTGCTTGGGCAGCACCTCGAGATCCATCATCGAGGAGTTGTCCAGGGACGCCACTCCCTCCAGGCCGCGGATCTGCGGCTTCTCGGCCCGCCCCCCCACGTTGACGAAGATCCAGGGCGCCGTCAGCCGCCGGCCCGAGACCTCCACCTCGTGCGGGGCGACGAACCGGGCGTGGCCCAGGATCACCTCCAGGTTGGGCGCGGAGCGCAGATGCTTCTCGACGCCCTCGCGGAACTCCCGGACGATTCGGTCCTTTCGCGCCTTGATCCGGGCGTAGTCCGGACGGATCTCGCCGCCCGTCGAGAAGCCGAATTCCGCGCCGCGGCGGGCCACGTGGATGGCGCGGGCGCTGGCGACCAGCGTCTTCGTGGGGATGCAGCCGTTGTTGACGCAGGTCCCGCCGAAGCGCTTGCGCTCGATGATGGCGGTCTTCTTGCCGGCCCTCGCCAGCCGGACCGCGAGGAACGGCCCGGACTGCCCGGTGCCGATGACGATCGCGTCGAAGCGATCCATGTCGACCGCGGCCTGCGCGCCCGGCTAGGCCCTGCGCCCCGTGTACCGCTGGATGTGCTGGGCGGGAGTCGTGCCCGCGATCACCCTGGCGATCGTGGGCAGATCCAGGTCTTCGAGGCGCTTGAACCGCACGCAGGACTTGCCCATGTCGAGCTTCTTGCCCGCTTTCTTGTACCCGTCGCGCAGCTTCTTTTCCTCGGCCCGGTCGGAGTACACGCTGATGAGGTGGAGGGCGTAGTAGTTCTTCTGCGCGCCGAGCCCCGCATAGCAGAGCGGCTCGCCGTTGTAGGTGTTCGGATTCGCCGCGAGCGGGATGTCATAGACGATTCCCCCGTAGGCCATCCGCTCCCGATACCCCTTCGGAAGGTTCTTGCGGATCAGACGCCGGACCTTCGCGACGACCTTGCGCCGCTCTTCGGGAAGCTCCTTCAGGTACTCCGCGACGGTCTTCGCCTTGCTTTGGACCATGCACGCGCCCTCCCGCGGGCAGGCTAGCGCAAAGACCTCGTCCAGAAACGTCGCGCGGCGAACGGAAGTGGCCGTGAGGGATGCCGAATAATATTCGGCAATTTATCAATTTTACCTAATTATTTCTGCCTGAGTGCCGCCGCGAGCTTCGTTTCCGCGTCCTTGTGAAGCGTCGGCGGCGCGCCGAAAAAGGCTCCTACCGTCTTTCCTTCGCGGTCGAACAGAAACAGGGTCGGGACCGCCGAGATGTCGCCGAAGGCCCGTCCCATCTCGGGCGTGGCCATGGCCCAGGTCAATGGAAGGTTCAGCTCCGTGACGAGCTTGCGGACGTTGGCCTCGTCGGACTCGACCGCGAGCGCGACGACCTCGATCTCGTCTCCGTAGCGCTTCTTCAGATCCCCCAGCCAGCCGAGCGTGCCGCGGCAGGGCGGGCACCAGGTCGCCCAGAACTCCACGAGCACGACCTTCCCCGCGAGCGACTCGCGCGTCACGGGCTTGCCGTCCAGCCCCGTCAGAGCGAAGGCCGGCATCGCGGCGATCTCCCCGCTCTGAATCGGCGCGGCGACCGCGCGCGCGGCGTCCTTCTTGCCGGCGAGGGTCAGCTCGATCATCCGGGTCAGGTCCGCCTGGAAGCGCTCGTGGCTCGCGGCGCTCTTCAACGGTGCGTATCGGCCCTTCTCTTCGCCCTCCCCTTTTCCGAACCACCCGAAGTCCTTGGGCGTCGCGACGAGGACGTCGTCGACGAAGATCGCGGGATAGCGGTCGACGCCGAAGCGCTTGGCGAGCTCCGACTCGCCGTAGTTCTCCGCGACGAAGCGGGCCCGTCCCCCGAACTTCGCGACGACCCCCTGTGCCAGCAAACTTGCCGGGTCGGAGATGTTTCAGGTGTAAGGCCAGCGGACCAGCGTCACCGTGACGTCGGCCTTCGGCTGGACGGCGGCGGTCTTGGCCGGCTCGAGCGCCGCGAAATAGCGGGCGATCACGTCCGTCGCGACCGCCGGTGCGATCGGAGACCCCGCGGGGGGCGGACCCGCGTCGATCTCGTTCTGCGCGGCCTCGAGGAAGTAGCGGGCGATCGAATGGTCGATCTCGCTCGAGGTCAGCTGCCGATCGATCTCGGCAAGCTTGCCCGGAACCGCGGCCGCTTCGATGGCCGGTTTCTCCGCCCTCAGAGTTGCCAGACGCAGTGCCGACTGCAGGTATCGCATCGTCGCGCCGTAGCGCAGTCCCGCGGCGTCGAGCTGACGGGCGTCGTTGAGCGTCGAGCTCGCCCCGATGAATTCGGAATGCCGATCGATCGAGGCCGGCGGCTTGTATGCCGCGAGCAGCTCGGCCTGGAGGGCCTCGATTTCCGGGGCGAGCGAACGCAGCGGCGGAGCCTTCTTCGACGTCGGCTCGGAGAGCTTGCGCGTCAGCGCGATGAACTCTCGCTGCGCCTGCGCGGAGCCGATGTAGAGCAGGCCGTACTGAGGCATCGTGTTGTGCCCGTACTCCAGGCTGGCCTCGTAGTAGCCGCGAACCTGCGGCAGCGCGGCCTCGCCCATCGCGCGCACGCCGGCGGGCCGCACCTGCGCGAGGGCGTCCGCCTTCAGCGGGGCCAGGCTCGGGGCGAGGACCTTGCCCATCCGCGCCCACTCCGCCTCGAAGCCCGCCAAATCGGCGCTCGCGGCGGGCGGGAGGCCCTGGACGTACGCCAGGCCGCTGAGGTTCGTGTTCACGTGTCCGACCCGGAAGAGCGCGAGCAGGCGCCGATCTTTCGCGAGCGCTTGCTGCGCGATCGCGAGCGAGGGGCCGGCCGAGTCCTTGACGCTCTTCGCCAGATCGTCCGTGGCCGTGTTGGCCTTCAGGTAGTCCGCCCAGCGCGCGATCTCCGCGGCGAGCGGATCCTTCGCGTCGCCGGAGGCCGCGATCGTCGCGACCGAAAGCAGCAGCAGGACCGCGATTCGCCGAGTGGAAGCTCGAGGCGCGCCACGCATCTCGGCGCGTAGGATGCCATAGCGCGGCGCGGTTTCGGCCGCTTCCCGCGCGGCCGTCCAAGGTGCCTGGGACCGACCGCACCCGTCACGCATTTCGCCTCGTTCGTCCCCGGGCTCGAAGCACTGGCCCCGGCGGGTCGACATCACCGCTTCTTGAAGAACTGCACCGCGCGCTCGTGCCGGAGCGCCGCGGCGCGCGTCGCGAACGTCCCGAGGTTGCGGCGCTTGCCGGTCCGCGGATTCTTCTTGCGCGAGTAGAGCCGGTAACGGCCGTTGGGAAGCCTGCGGATCATTGCCGCCGCGAGTCGCGAGCGGTCATGACGATGCCGAGGACGATCAGGATGATGCTGGGCCAGAACGTGAGGAACGCGAGGATGCCGCAGCCGATCGGGTTGGGGTTGGGATCGCCGAAGCCCAGCTTCGCGGCGGCGATCACGGCGAGAAGAGGGCCGGTCCCGAGCACGAGGAGGAGAAACCCGATCTTGAAGTAGCGGTTGCTCCAGAGCCTTCGAACCCGGCTCATCGCGCGGGAGTCTGGAGGGAGCAGCGCGAGAGGACCTCCGTCGATCCGTCCGCGACCTTCACCGACCAGATCTCGCGCCCCGTCGGGGTCGAAGGACTGATCAGCAGCCGCGTTCCGTCGGGAGAGAAGAAGGGCACGCCGTGCTCCGGGGCCTCCTTGCCGATCCTCCGCGCGCCGGCGCCGTCCGCGCTCATCAGAAACACCGCGCCGGGCTTGCCCTCCCGCTCGGACAGAAAGGCGATGGAGCGGCCGTCCGGCGAGTACGCGGCCGTCCGGTCGTCGGCCGGACCGCTGGTCAGGCGGCGGACCTCTTCGCCCGAAGGCGCCATCGTGTAGAGCTGGTTGACGCCGGTCCGATCCGAGAAGAACACCAGGCGCTTGCCGTCGGGCGACCAGTTGGGAACCTGATCGTTGGCCTTCCCGTCCGTCAGCGGACGGGTCGGGGCGCCGGCGGCCGGCGCGCTCATCATGATCCGCCAACCCTGGTAGTCCTTCCTATCCGTCGTCCACTGGTAGGCGATCTGCTTTCCATCCGGCGAGAAGACCGGCACGCCGGCGAAGCCCTCGTGCGACGTGATCCGGCGCTGGTTGGATCCGTCGAGATTCATCAGGTAGAGGTTCGTGTGCTCGCCCTCCCGCGGGCTCTGGAAGGCGATCGTCTTGCCGTCGGGCGAGAAGGCCGGGTGGGCGTCGCGGCCCGGCGCGCTCGTCAGCCGCCGTGCCGTCGCCTCGCCGATCCGCAGGAGGTAGATCTCCCAGTCGCCGGTGCGGTCGGACGCGAAGACGATCTGCGTTCCGTCCGGCGACCAGGCCGGCCACATGTCGTTGCAACGGGGGGCTGCCGTCGGCGCCGGCGCATGCCCGGCGAGCGGGGCCGCGGCGAGGAGAACGACCGCCGCCGCGGCGACGAGCGCGCCGCGCCTCACGAGAGCTCGACCTTCCCCTTCGGCGTGCGGATCGTCGCGATCAGCCGCGCCTCGCCCGCCGGCGTCACCGACGCGGCGATGTCCAGGCTGCGGAGCGTCTTCGCCACCGCTTCCGCCTCGGGGTGGGTGAACGAGAGCGATTCCAGCTCGCAGCCCCTGGGCGAATCGCCCGCGGGATGCGGCGAATCGGCCGCCCACTCGATGAAGAACGGAATCGGGTCCACGATTCCGTCGCGGTGGGGATGCCCGATCGCCATGGCCTTCCAGCGCAGCGTCTTTCCGTCGGGCCGGGCGCGCGAGCCGTCGCGCGGGCCGAACACCTGTAGGCCGGTCGTCTTGAGGCTCTCCGCGAACGTGTCGATCTCGGTCGCGCCGGCGGCCCACATCACGAGGCGCGGCGACTCGAGCTTCCGCACGTCGGCGGAGAAGCTGTAGCTCGTCTGGGCGGGATCCGGCGCGATGATCTCGAGGTAGCGGCGGCCGCCGAGCGAGAGCAGAGCGTTGCGCGTCCCGATCCCGGGATGAACGCCGCCATACACCGCCGTCAGGCCGGTCTTCTCCCGCACCCAGGCGATGCCCTTGTCCAGATCCGAGATCCCCAGGAGCAGGTGGTCGACGGCGTCCACGGCCGGCGTCTTCTTCTCCTGCGCGCGCATGCGCCCTCCCAGGAGGCTCGCCGCTCCGGCGAGCCCGGCGAGGCGAACGACCTCTCGGCGAGTCCAAGCCGTCGGCACGGAGCGAAGCCTACCGTGAGCTCATCGCGCGGCGAAGCCAGAGCGTGACCTGCGAGGGGTTGCCCTGCGTGATGACCGGGACCGCCTCGTCGGATTCGAAGAGCACCTCGCCGCCGCGCCGGATCGCCGCCTTGAGCCCGTAGGTGTGGGCGGGGTCGATCCGCTTCGTGTCGAACGACAGCTCGAAGGGAATCGGGACCTGGCGCCCCTCGCACCGGACCGTCGCTTCCGCGATCAGGACGGCCGCCGTCATCAGCCCCGGCGTCGTGTCCGTGATCCAGAGGTCGATCTCGGCGTCGGGGGTGAGCGCCATCTTCTCTCGATAGGAGACCGTGCCCCGCACGACGCTTCCCGCCGACGGCGGCGTTTCCGAGTCCGCGAATGCGCCTCGGGCGCGCACCAGCAGAAGATCCGCCGTCGCGGGGTTGCCCTGCGTCAGCACCGGGTGGTCAGAGTCGGTCGCGAAGAACGTCCGCTCGCCGCTGCGAATCACGGCGCGAAGGACGTAGCGGTGCTCGGGGACGATCTTCGCGGGGTCGTAGGGAAGGGAGTACGGAAACGGCGCGGACTTCCCCTCCGGCCGGATCGTCGTCTCGGCCACCACGGCCGCCGGGGCGTCCTGGCGAGAGACATCCAGAAGACGGACAAAGACGACGGCGTCCTCGGGCAGCGCCATGCGCTCCCGAGATCCGACCGTTCCGTTCAACGCCGTGGGGCTCGCCGTCGCACACCCTCCCGCGAGGCCGGCCATCAGGACGGCCGCGACGCTCCGTGAGGCTCTCATGATTCCTCCTCAGCGCCGGGGCGTGGGGAGCGGCAGGGGCTCCTCCGCCGGAACGAACCGCGTCTCGACGAAGCCGCCGGGGTTGTGGCTCCGGAGCCGCAGCCCTTCGTCGTTCAGCGAGAGGATCTCGACGCGGTAGCTCACGCCCTCCTCGACCATCGTCAGCTCCCGGCCGTCGTAGCGCCAGGTGCCGAAGGCCGGCGTGGAGCTCGAGTTCGAGTCCGCAAAGACCAGCGTCCCATCCGAGAGGAACACGACGAGCTGACCGGGCGTCATCCCGTTCGATTCGGAGACCTTCCAGACGCGGTTCACGAAATCGGGTCGAGGCGTCGGCGCGGGCGTGGGATCCGGTAGCGTGCTCTTCGCGGACGGCCCGCAGCCGTAGGCGAGCACCACTAGGAACCAGAACCTCGTCTTCATGTGCCCCGGGACGCGACGCGAGCCTACACCGGCGTGATCTTCATGCGGCGGGGCCCGCAGCTTCTTGCTCCCGAGGACGGCGCCGAGTGGCGAAGCCCTTCCGTCCCGAGGACCGAAACGTCAGGGATTCCGCCATCCCTGGTTGGGGCGACGGGCTTTTCGGCGCGCCGCGCGGCTCGGGTCGCCGCGTCCACTGTTTCCACAGAAAGACTTCGTCACAGCCGGGCGAATCGCAGCCTTGGCCACCGAAAGTGATGCCGTGGAAAAACGTGGGGAACGTTCCAGGCCGCGTCGAGATCCTGACCCATCGCTCCTCGGGCATCGCGTAAGTCAGGAAGTAGCGCTGCTCTCGCGCGAGAGGCTCCGGAGGGACCTGGGCCGGGTGGAGCTGAACGAAGCCGAACGGGACATCCCCATAATCGACGAAGGCGAGTGTCTCTCGCGAGACACTCTCCAACACCCAGAGAATCTGACCACGGAAATCGGAAACCTCGAGTCGATACAACGGCTCCGGTGGGTTCATTTCAACCAGGTGGTTCCACAACCGCTCATCACTGTGGCACGCCATTGTTGTGAGGAGGGCCACCGCTCCGACAAAGGCCCGGATCCACCCCACTGCGACTGCGTGGCACCGAGGCCTTACCGTCATATCGATTCATACGGAGCGATCAAAGCCGACGACGGGGTCAAATGCCGGGCGTCCGCATCAGTTCGCACTCCCTATTCGTCGCGTTCTCAGCGGTTCCAGGCAACCCATTTCGAGAACGGCCGGTCCTCCTTCGGCTCGGATCCGAAGCGCAGGACGTGGCCGTCGGGATCCTGCACGTGGAACTCGAGCGCCCAGGGATAGTTCGTCGGCGGCAGCGGGATCTTCGCGCCGGCCGCGGAGAGCTCCCGGTAGAGCGCCTCCGCGTCCCCGGCGCCGACCCAGAGCCAGGTTCCGGAGCAGCCCTGGTCGTTCTGGCACAACATGATCGAAGAGCGGTCCCGCGAGACCGAGCAGAATCTTTCCAGATCCCCCCAGTCCTTTCGGAAGCCCAGCACGTTCACGTAGAACTCGACGCTCGCCGCGAGATCGCGCACGCACAGGATCGGGACGGCTCCTTCGAGGCCGGTCTTTTCGGCGGCCATCTCGCTACCCCCCTTTCGACCGACGCTCGAGTTCCGCGGACCAGCCCAACACGACGACCAGCGGGGAGGGCGGAAGATCGGGATGCGCCGCCCGGATCACCAGGAAGCGCTTTCCATCGGGCGCGACGTCGTAGTCGAGAAACGGCGTCTCGAAGAGAGCCTTCGGGGCATCCACCCGGAGCTCGGGCGCGGTTTCGATTCTCGCCGCCATCATTGTTCCGCCGGCTCGATAGAAGATCTCGCGCCCATCGGGACCCCACATGGGATCGATGCCTCCCTTGTTCGAGACATGGACGCGTCCTGCGCCGCGGAAGGCACGGACGTAGATCTCGGAGACGCCCGACTCGTTGGACTGGTAGGCGAGCCACCTGCCGTCCGGAGAGAGTCGGCCAGCCTGTTCCTGAGCGGCCGTGGCAATCAGCGGCTCGATCTGTGCCCCCTTCTCCAGGGAGAGCACCGCGAGATCGGACGACGTCGCCGGCGGACTGTGACCCAGGAGCAGGGTCCGTCCGTCCGGTGTGAACGACAACGGAAAGGGCCAGTCCTGCCGGTTGGTCACCTGCTCGGGCGGCGCGCTGCGGTCGATCGGCATCCGAAAGGTGTTGATCACCCCGTCGCGATTGGAGGCGAAGAAGATCTGCTTCCCGTCGGGCGTGAAGACCGGGACGAAGTTGATTCCGCCCGAGGTCATCTGCTCCCAGGAATCCCGCCCGAAGTCGTAGAGCCAGACGTCCGCCGATGTGGGGCTGCCCGCCGTGACGGCAACGCGGCGGCCGTCGGGCGAGAGATCGAGCCCTCCGATGTTCTTCTTGGCGTCCGACACGAGCTCGGCCCCGCCTGTTCGATCCAGCCAGACGAGCTCCCTCTCGGTGGACCGGGGGTCGAGGGCCACGTAGACCAGCGTGCCGGCCCGAGAGATCGAGAAGTGGCCGAACCCGGCCGCAAAGTATCCGGAGAGGTTGTCGAGAACCGGCGTGGGTGTTCCCGTGATCTCGAGCCTCCGCACGTCGAATGGGACGGCAAAGAGGGATCCTCCCCTCAGGTAGACGATATGCCCCGAGGGCTGGTAGCGCGCATCCGAGCCGCCCTCGATGAGCACGCGCCGCGCTCCGGACTTCAGGGAGATCACCTCGATCCGCGCGCTGGCGTAGTCACCCGACAGACCATGCGAGGTGAAGAGCGCCGAGGTTCCGCCCGGAAGGATCTCGGGCCAGCGGTGCGTCGAGTCTCCCTTGCTGGGATCGAGCGTCGTGAGGGCTTGCGCCGCCCCCCCTCGGTCGGAGACGCGCATGAGGCTCGACGTGCCCGAGCCGGCGAACACGATGGTTCCGTCGGGCCCCCAGGACCCGCCGCGCAACAGCGTGGCGTCACAGATCGCGAAGGGCTGGCCGCCGGAGAGCGAGATCTTCTTCAGCTTCCCCTGCGCGCCGAAGGCGATCCACTCTCCGTCGGGAGAAAAGAACGGGTCGAAGGCCCCTTCGGTGCCGGGCAGGGCGATGGAATCCAGACGATCGAGCGGCCGGACTCGAAGGATGCGCTGGTTGTCCGAACGACGGGCGACGTAGGCAAGGCGCTTGCCGTCGGGTGAGAGCGCGAAGGTCTTGGCCTCGGCCAGAACCAGCGGCTCCTCGGGCGAGATCATGAGGTTGAGACGGACGAGCTCCGTCTCGCTCGGCTTCTCTCGCCGCATCCACGACCCCGCGAGGAAGCTCCCGGCGAGTGCCGCGGCGGCCAGCGCCCAGCCGATCCAACGCCGGCGCGGCCGCGTCTCCGCGGACACCGCCGAGACGCCACCCGAGAGCTCCGAGAGGTGATCGCGCACCCCGGCGAGGTCGCGGGCGAGGTCGACCGTCGCGGCATAGCGGCCCTTCGGGTCCTTCTCCATGCAGCGTTCGACGATCCAGCGCAACGGCGCCGGGATCGCCGGGTTGCTCCGCGCGATCGGCTCGGGATCCTCGTTGAGGATCGCGGCCAGCGTGTCCACCGTCGTCTTCTTCTCGAAGGCGCGCTTTCCCGTCGCCATCTCGTAGAGGATCGAGCCGAGCGAGAACTGATCCGACCGGAAGTCCAACGGCAGACCCGCCGCCTGCTCGGGGGACATGTAGCCGACGGTCCCCAGCACCGTTCCCGGATGCGTCTGCGGCTTCGCCAACGTCGGACCGCGCGAGAGATCCTCGTCGGCGACGGCCACCAGCTTCGCCAACCCGAAGTCCAGGATCTTCACGTGGCCGTCGTCGGTCACCATGAGGTTCTCGGGCTTCAGGTCGCGGTGCACGATGCCGGCCGCGTGCGCCTTGGCAAGGCCCTCGGACACGGGAACGGCGATTCCGAGCAGACGCCGCGCAGCCATCGGGCCGCCGGCGATCAGCTCGCCGACGGTCTTGCCCTGCACCAGCTCCATGGCGATGTAGGGGGCGGAGTTCGCCTCGCCGATGTCGTGGACCGTGACGATGTTGGGATGGTTCAGCGCCGAGGCCGCGCGCGCCTCCTGCTCGAAGCGATGCAGCCGCTCCTTGTCGGCCGTCAGCTCCGCGGGGAGAACCTTCACGGCCACCTCGCGGCCCAGCCGCGAGTCCCGCGCCCGGTAGACCTCTCCCATTCCGCCCGCCCCAAGGGGCGAGAGGATCTCGTAGGGGCCCAGACGCGCGCCAGCCGGTAGGGTCATCGAAGTCTGCTCGAGGTCAG
>DATBIJ010000302.1:0-4488 GCA_036557025.1 Thermoanaerobaculia bacterium
GACGGCTGCAGCTTCTCGGTGGCCGCAGGGGAGTCCTTCGTGATCCTCGGGCCCTCGGGCACGGGCAAGAGCGTGACGCTCAAGCATTTGATCGGCTTGATCCGCCCGGATTCGGGCGCCGTCTACGTCGACGGGCAGAGCATCTGGGAGCTGTCCCACACCGAGCGCACGGAGCTTCGGCGGCGATTCGGAATGTCCTTCCAGGAGGGAGCTCTCTTCGACTCGATGAGCGTGGCGGAGAACGTCGGCTTCCCGTTGCGGCGCTCGGGCAAGCCGGCCAACGAGGTCCGGCGCCGCGTGGACGAGTGCCTGGAGATCGTGCATCTCCCGGACATCGCGCAGAAGCGGCCCTCGGAGCTCTCCGGCGGCATGCGCCGGCGCGTCGGCTTTGCCCGCGCGATCGCGCTGGAGCCGGAGATCCTGCTCTTCGACGAGCCCAACACGGGTCTGGATCCGATCATGACCGACATCATCGACGAGGCCATCCTCGAGATGCGGAGGTCGCTGGACGCCACGATCGTGACGATCACGCACCACATTCCGAGCGCGAAGAAAATCGGGGACCGGCTGGCGCTGCTCTTCGGAGGTAAGCTCCTCTTCGAGGGCACCCCCGACGAGTTCGTCTCCTCGCGCGAGCCGGCCGTCCGGCAGTTCGTCGAGGGTCAGGCCGAAGGGCCTTTGACCGTGGAGTTCGCCAGATCCCGCAAGAGCGGAGGGGGAGAGGCATGAGCACCGCAGCGAAGGTGGGGGCGTTCTTTCTCATCGTCCTGATTCTGGGCGCCATCCTGGTGTGGCAGATCGAGGGCTTCCGCATCGGCGGTCCGGCCCGGCGCACCTACAACGTGCAGCTGGACAACGCGACCGGCCTCGAGAAGGGCGCCAAGGTCCGGATGGCGGGCGTCCCAGTCGGCACCGTGAAGGAGATCTCCCTCTCCGACGACAACAAGGCGATCGTCGAGATCGAGATCGACGATCCCAACGTCCAGCTCCGCCAGGGGGCATCGGCCGTGCTGGAGAGCAAGGGGTTGATCGGCGACCAGTACGTCGAGCTCTCGCCCGGACCGTTCCGCGGGGCGACCCTTCCGGAGGGCAGCACGATCAAGGGCGAGGTCCCGGTCAGCTTCGACGAGATCACCAAGCTCGCCAAAGACATCGGCGAGGAGCTGAAGACGATCTCCAAGAACGTCAGCGGCGCGCTGGATCAGGCGAGCCTGACCGACATCGTCGACAACGTGCGCTACATCACGGAGCAGGTCCGCCTGATCGTCGAGAACAACCAGAACGACGTCAACGCGACCGTCGAGAACATGCGGACCTTTTCCGCATCGATCACCGCGTTCGCGGAGCGGATCGACCAGCTGCTGATCCGCAACGAGGGGAACGTTGACACGAGCCTCGCCAACGTCAAGGAGATCACCGCCAAGCTTCAGACCACCGCGGACAACCTGAATGCGATCACCAACAAGGTGACCTCCGGCGAGGGGACCGTCGGCAAGCTCATCGAGAGCGACGAGACCCACAAAAACCTGAACGAGGCGCTGCTGGCCGTCAAGGAAGGCGTCGGCTCGCTCAACGAAACATTGGGCAGCGCGAAGAAGCTCAAGGTCGACCTGGAGACCCGCGCCGAGTACTACGCGCGCAGCGGAGAGGACTCCGGGCAGGGCTGGCTCTACGTCGACCTGCTGCCCTCGGACAAGCCGCGCTTCTACCGCGTCGGCCTCTCCTCGCCCCCCTTCGGCCGGCGGACCGAGGAGACCATCACGGAGACGACGATCAACCCCAACGGCAGCGTCGAGACCACGACGACGCAGAAGGTCACGAACAAGGACCAGCTCACGGTCACGGCGCTCGTGGGCTACCGCTGGAAGCAGTTCACCGGCTCGGCCGGCCTCATCGACAGCCGGGGCGGCGGAATGCTGACCTACTCGACGCTCGAGGACCGTCTGAAGTTCGCGGCCGAGCTCTTCGACTTCTCCCGCGACGACTACGCGGCGCACGCCAAGGTCTCGGCGCGCTGGTACCTGAGCCCGTCGGTCTACGTCGTGACCGGCTGGGACGACTTCCTGAACACCAGCCGCAAGGTGGACTCCTTCACGCTCGGCGCCGGCGTGCGTTGGAGCGCGGAGGAGGAGAAGTTCCTTCTCAGCGCCGCGCCGCTCGCGATGCCGTAGCCGCGGAATCCCTTGGCCCGCGCCGCGACCGTCTTCGCCTGCCAGTCCTGCGGCGCGACCTCGCCCAAGTGGCTCGGGCGGTGTCCGGAGTGCGGCGAGTGGAACAGCTTCGTCGAGGAGGCACGTGCTTCGCGTCCGGCTTCGGTCGCGGCGCTGCCCGCGCGCAAGGCGGAGCCGCTCGGGGACGTCGACGCGCGGGAGAGGCCCCGGCTCGCGACGACCATGCCCGGGCTGGATCGCGTTCTGGGCGGCGGGCTCGTCCCCGGCGCGGTCGTGCTGCTCGGCGGCGAGCCCGGGATCGGCAAGTCGACGCTGCTGCTCCAGGCGGGCCGGGGCATCGCGGAGAGCGGCGGCCTGGTGCTCTACGCGACCGCGGAGGAGTCGGCGTCCCAGGTCCGCCTGCGCGCCGAGCGCCTGCGCGCGCGAAGCGATCGGCTGCTCGTGCTCGCCGAGGGCGACGTGGCGGCGATCGCGGCGGAGGCCGGCGAGCGGTCGCCGGCGCTTCTGATCGTCGATTCCATCCAGGCCGTCCGGGAATCGGGGCTGACCTCGGGGGCCGGCACGGTCTCGCAGGTCCGCGAGTGCGCCGCCCGCCTCGCGGCGTGGGCCAAGGCGGTCGAGGCCCCGGCCATCCTGATCGGCCACGTCACGAAGGACGGCAGCCTGGCGGGACCGAAATCGCTCGAGCACATGGTGGACGTGGTGGTCTCACTCGAAGGCGATCGCGCCTCGTCGCGCCGAATCCTGCGGGCCGCCAAGAACCGCTTCGGCACGGTCGACGAGCTGGCTCTCTACGAGATGGGAGGGGAGGGCCTCGAGGAGATCGCCAACCCCTCGGCGGCGCTCCTGGAGGGGCGGCGCGCCGGGGTGCCCGGCAGCGCGGTCACCGCGGCCCGCGAGGGCTCGCGCTCGCTGCTCCTGGAGATCCAGGCTCTCGTCGGACCCGCGGCGGCGGGATCCCCGCGCCGGGTCGCGATCGGGGTGGACGGGTCGCGGCTGTCGCTGCTGCTGGCGGTCCTGGAGAACGCGGGGCTCGCGTTGTCGAGCCGTGAGGTGTTCGTCTCGTGCACGGGAGGCCTCGAGGTCTCCGAGCCCGCGGCGGATCTGGCGATCGTCGCCGCGCTCGCGTCCTCGGCGCGCGGCCGCACGCTCCCGGCCGACGCCGTGTTCTTCGGGGAGATCGGCCTGCTCGGAGAGATCCGGCGGGTGCCGGCCGCCTCGGGGCGTCTGAGGGAGGCGTCCGCGATGGGATTCGCGTCGGCGTATCTGCCTGCCGGCAACGCCGGGGACGCGGCGGGAGTCGACGGGGTCGACGCCCGACCCGTGGGCCGAGTCGAGGAGTTCCTGGAGCGGATCGGGATGCGGCCGGCCGGATCGGGCAGACCGGCCGGCTAGTCGCCTCGGCGGTTATTCCGCGGAGACCAGGATCCGACCCTCGGAGGGGCCGATTCCGTCGGGCGACGCGGCTCGGGCCGCCAGCGTCACGCGCGGCCGCTCGGAAGGCTCGATCGAGAAGTCCGTCGGCGCGACCAGGCGCCGCTCGACGACCTTCATGTGCCGCATGCCGAAGGGCGTCGTCACGTCGATGACGTCGCCCAGCCGCAGCGCGGCGACCAGGGCGGCCTTCTCTTCCTCGGCAACGGCGATGACGCAGTGCTGCAGCCCGCGCGCCTCGCCGGGAAGGGCGGAGGCCTCGACGCGACCCGCTCCCCGGGAGAGCGTCCCCGCGTCGGCGCCTTCCAGGACCGGGAACTCGAGACTCATGCGGGGAACGAAGACGCGCGCGACGAGGTCGCCGTGCTCGGGACGGCCCAGCGACGGCGCCGCCTCGGCGACGCGGGAGCGCCCGGAGAACAGACCCTCGGCGACGGGAGGCAGCGCAAGCAGCAACGCCGCGATTGCGATGGCGCCCAGCACGTGCCGGACGCGGTGTCGCAGGGCATGCAGGCTGTGACTCATCTCTTCGGCCTCTCCTCGGCGCGCATCCACGGCGCCACTTTCTGGAGCCCCACCGGGCCCGCTCGCTTCCTTTCGCAACATCCGGGCCACGACGGTACACGTCGACCTCGGTGGCCTGCGGATGAGGGCGGCGCGGGTTGGCGAAACGGCCAGAGCCCTGAGGGACAGAGACTTACGCGAAGCGTGCCCGCGCGTGCCCTATGTGTTCAACGCCATAAGAACAGCTGTCGCCCTCGGGGTATTCCGCCGATTCGGGCAGGGAGGGGGCCTGTCCGCCGGGACAGGAGGGGCCGGCGAGGACAGGCCGGCGGCCCCGACTCCTAGGGCGCCACGGATACCGGCAGAGTGCCCGTCAGCG